>CAZHSA010000043.1:0-7745 GCA_964535135.1 uncultured Kordia sp. | reverse complement strand
TTTTACGCATAGTCAAATAATTTTATGATTTGATGTAAATGTATTATAAGTTGATCGTAAAACCCGCATGTTTTCTGGTGTCGTTTGCACAATTTATAAATTGCACGTATTTCTTTCGTGCGATGGGATAATTACGACCTTAAATGTTCATACTTTCAAGTTGTGTAATAAAATCGGAAGGTTTAATTCCTGTTTTTCGTTTAAACGCTCTTGCAAAAGATTGTGAATTATTAAAGCCAACTTCCAACGCAATTGCCTTGATTGTGTACAGACGAAATTGCTTATCGGTTTGAATCTTTTCAATGGCATATTCAACTCGTAAATCATTCAAATATTCGGCAAATTTCTTATTCTTATATGTGTTGACAACCTTTGAAAGATAGGCGGAATTCGTTTTGAAACGTTTGGATAAATTCGGCAAGGTAATATCAGATTCGATAAATAAATTTTTAGATTCAAAATCATCCAAAGCGGCTAAAATCTGATCTATCACTTCTTTTGCCAATCCAATCTTATGAATATCTTCAGTATCAACATTAATAGTTTTCTTCGGAATCTTCTCAGCTTGCTCATGTTGTTGTACAAACTCTTGGAAGCGTTTTTTAATTTGTCTTTGTTTGGTGTAAAAAAGAAGTAGTACGATAATAAATATGCACACTACCGCTAAAGAAATACGTTTTAACGTACTGTAATTTTTATCTTTCTGATTCAATTCTTTATTCAATTCTTGCTGCTTTTGAAGCAATTTTCTTCGATCGAAAGTTTTAATAATTCTATTGCTTAAACTCTTATAATTTACTTGGCTACTATCAGAAATTGCCAATGCTTTATCAATATACAAAGCTTCATTCTGCGGATCATTTTGAGTTCGATAATAACTATACAATCGTTTATAAGTATTTATCAAGGTAGAAGTAATAAAGTCAGGATGCTTGCTAAATACAGAATCAACCTTTTTATAATAGGCAATAGCCTTGTCTTGTTGTTGTAAAGAATCATAGGCTTTTGCTATATAAAATAAACCATCAGCAAGAATAGGTTTATCTCTAATATTGGTAAGAGAATCAACTGCATTTTGAATGCGCCAAATAGCTTTGGAATATTCTTTATCGTAAAATTCAATGATACCTTCATTCACTAAAAAATAATCTTTAATAAACCTATTTTGATTAAGTTGTAGTGCTAGTGAATATCCTTTAGTATTATATATTTTTGCGGAATCTAGTTGATGTGTCTTAATGTAAATATCAGCAAGTGAATAATGCGAAAATACAAAGTCGTACTCATCTCTGTCAGGATTTTTAAATTCATACGCATAACATTCCTGAAAAATTTGCAAAGCATCTTCATAGAGTTCCAAATGCTTCTTTAAAATGCCAATATTATGTTTATTTACATACAATAACTCTTCGTTTCCATTTGCTTCAGAATACTCCATGGCTATCAAGTGATTTTCTAGAGCTTCTTCATATTTACCATCGGTTGACAACACAGCACCTTTATATGTATATAAAATTGCTGGATAACGTTTGTCTCCCAAATCTTTGCTAATTGCAATAGCTTTATCATAATACACAAAACTTTTTGGATACTCGTCTAGATATAAAAAGCCCAACAATTCATAAGCTTTTGCCATTCTTAAAGAGTCTTCATCTTTTAGGGCTTTCGCGAGATAGGTTTTTGCATATATCAAACGCCCAATAGAATCTTTTTTATCAGAAGCAAAAGCAGCTTTTAAATCTTCATAGGTTTTGGATTGTAAAGAATCAGCAATCGTAAGCTCAGGAACCTCTTGTGCAAAAGAAAAAATACAAGACAATAGAAATATGGAGGGAAACAATGCCTTTTTCCACAAAAAAGAAAAAGGAATGCGCAAGGTTTTAGTGGTCATTTTCGGTAAAATTAGTAAATAATCGGCTCTAATATATATAATAGTAGCCTTTCTAGTAAAAATGTTACTCTAAATTCATGTTAAGATTTTTTAAAAAAAACTTAGCACTACCAATTTATAAATTGATAGGTGCAATTCATAAATAGCAAAACACAACACTTTTTTAGGCGAAAATACCGACATACTTTTGAGCTGTTGCAACACAATACAAACATACGCTATAGCATATTGTGAGTATAAAAAAAGGAGCTATTCAGAAAATCCTTCGGTCTTCATGACACAAAAGAGTATGAAAATTATAAAACGAATTATTATGAAAATTAAATACATAAAAATAGTATTCCTATCGCTGTTAATAGTGGGATTGCATTCGTGTTCAAAAGATGAAGCTTTCGATGGTGAAAACGATCCGTTAGCAACAGACACGATAGATGTAAGCAAACAATCTGCATCACATCAAGCTTTATTTGAATATGCGCGATTAATGTCGATTGCCATTCAAAAGCATGAAAACATGAACACTTTGTTACAAGAACAAGCTTTAAAGCTAGAAAAACGTGGATATTACGAGCAGGAGTTTTTTGTGGGAATGCAAGGAAAATCAGAAATGCAAGGCTTTGCTGGAAAATCATTAAATGAAGTTATTGCAAATATGGATGCAGCAAAATCTGATATAAGTGTCAAAGAATTTTTAAACATAAATCCTGGGATGTCTGTATTACTCGCGGGTGACAAAAATACACCTGTATTTTCTAACCGAGTATATGTTGACAATAACTTTGATGATCAAGACCCAATGGAAGTAGTTCACTATTATGAAAATGGTGTGATGCATACAGAATTATTAGCTGTAGCGCGTTACGAAAAATCATTTGTGGTGCGAAATAGTGAAGTATACCAAGGTGTAACAACGACCGAACTTGACAAATCCGACACGGCAAGTTCAGTATTGTTTACCTATGAAGATGGAAGATCTGTAGTGGTAAACTCAGGATCTATTGAAACTCCAAATGCAAAGTTATTTGCAAACGAAATTCCAAACTTTGGAGGAGAAGAACCTGGTGATGGTGATTATCATGGTGGCGGTTATCCGGGTGGAGGAACTACTGGCGGTGGAACCAATCCGCCATCAACACCTTGTACAGCAACCTGCGAACGTGATTGTGAAAATGGAACGGAAAACCTGTGGCGTTTCAGAACAACAGACGATTACGACGGATTCTTAGCAGGAAAAGGGGAATGGTTCTTTGTAATCATATGGGCAGATGGAGCTAATTATACCATGCAAAATGGTGCCGTGGTCACAAGTGGTTCGTCATTAAGTTACATACGCACAGGTCAAATCAAAAAAGTAACTGATGACAACACTTGGTTTTACCCGAATTTTAGCTCCATCATTTGGAATCCAACTGCAGGACCAACCAATCCAAAGCCAGATGGAAACCGCATGAAAGTCGTATGCTTTGAATCTGATGGAGGAAGTGTGAAAACTTTCAAAACAAAACTAAGTTTTAAAGTGTTTGATACAGTTTCTGTAGAGTTACCAATTGAATTCACATATAATAATGGTGATGACTTAATTGGAGAGTACCTTGTAGAATACTGTCACGATATCGGTTCAAACGGATTTATATATCATCCAGCAGCAGCTGTAGACGTGCAGCACAACGAAAGATAGTACAGAAGTTTATTTTAGGTTTTTTAGGGTAAAAACTGTTCGATGCGTCTCACGACAATTCGAGCAGTTTTTTTACTTTTTATCCTTCAATCTCTATATCTTAAACGTAATCACAGGTCGTAACGAATGGTTTACCAAATCTTCGCTGATACTTCCATTAAAAAAATGTGCCAATCCTTGTCTTCCATGCGTACTCATTCCAATCAAATCGGCGTCGATAGCTCTGGAAAAATTTAAAATTCCAGTTTCAATCTTCGTATCATTATAAATATGCAACTCATGATCACCTAAATCTTCAAAACCTTCAATAAAGGCATCCATCTTTTGCTGCGCAACAGCAGTTGTTACAAAACGATTCGGAGTATTTACAAACAACAAATGAAGCGTTGCGTTAAAACTATTGGCAAAATCAATGGCTTGTTCAAAAACCAATTTCTGATCTTCGGCAAAATCAGAAGCAAACACAAAATGATTCACTTTAAAATCGGTAATATTATTTTTAATCACTAGCACTGGCGCATCTGCCGTACGTACTACTTTCTCTGTGTTCGATCCTATAAACATCTCTTTCAAGCCAGAAGCTCCACTAGAACCCATAACTACCAAATCAATTTCATGTTGGCGAATGGCTTGTGTAATTCCATCAAACGCTTTATCTCTTTCCACGGTAATTTCCACATTAATTCCTTCCATAAAATCTTGTTCCATGGTTTTTTCAAAACGCTCGTGTGCTATTTTCATAAATAACAACTGCTCAGGAACATTCAAATTACTGTCGCCCGACAAAAGGTGTGACGGCATTTCTAACATGTGCATCAAATAAATAGTAGCATCATTCTGCTTGGCGAGCGAAGCTGCTACTCTAAGTGCATATTCAGCTTGTTCTGAAA
Organism: uncultured Kordia sp.; assembly: GCA_964535135.1. Taxonomy (GTDB): domain Bacteria; phylum Bacteroidota; class Bacteroidia; order Flavobacteriales; family Flavobacteriaceae; genus Kordia. The sequence continues at coordinate 3,286 of CAZHSA010000043.1, read as the reverse complement.
AATCGGTTGGAAGGAGAATTTTCTTCATTGTGATTACATTTTTAAGATATACTGAAAGTTACAAATAAAAACCTTTAGATGAATAGTTTTTAAGATTAGAAAAAATGTGTATATTTGCACCGTTATACGAAGTAAAGACTAAAAATGAGGGGACAGAAGTCCCCTCTTTTCATACTAAAAATGTTTAAACAGAAAGTTACAAATTTATTACAAGAAGTACTAGAAGAAGAATCTTCACTATTTCTAATTTCTAAAGAAATAAAGCCAGGAAACAAGATTGTGGTTGTAATTGACGGTGATAATGGTGTAACACTAAGCGATTGTATGAAAGTAAGTCGTCATATTGAGCATAACCTTGATAGAGAGGAAGAAGACTTCTCATTAGAAGTATATTCTGCCGGGATATCTGAAGGAATTACACACATCCGTCAATACAAAAAAAATGTGGGTAGAAAATTAGAAGTCGTCACAGACGATCAAAAGGAAGTACAAGGTACTTTAGTAGCTGTAGATGATGAAAAAATTAAACTTCAATGGAAAGCGCGTGAGCCAAAACCCATTGGAAAAGGTAAAATCACAGTTCAAAAAGAACAAGAAATACCTTATAAAAATATTATAAAAGCTAAAGTTATGGTAACATTTTAATTAAAGACATGTCATGGAGAATATAGCATTGATTGAGTCGTTTTCAGAGTTTAAGGACGACAAGTTAATAGATCGTGTAACGCTAATGGCGATATTAGAAGATGTTTTTAGAAATGCATTAAAAAAGAAATTTGGGTCCGATGATAATTTTGATATCATTATTAACCCTGACAAAGGCGATTTAGAGATTTGGAGAAACCGAATTGTAGTAGCAGATGGAGAAGTAGAAGATCCAAATCAAGAAATCGAATTAATAGAAGCACGAAAAATTGAACCTGATTTTGAAGTTGGGGAAGATGTATCTGAAGAAGTGAAATTAGTAGACTTAGGAAGAAGAGCAATCTTAGCATTGCGCCAAAACCTAATCTCAAAAATACATGAACACGATAATACAACGATCTACAAACAATTTAAAGATCTTGTTGGAGACATTTATACTGCAGAAGTGCATCACATCAGACACAGAGCAGTAATTTTGTTAGATGATGAAGGAAATGAAATCGTGTTGCCTAAAGAAAATCAAATTCCATCTGACTTTTTCCGTAAAGGAGAAAACGTACGAGGAATTATTGACAGAGTAGACTTAAAAGGAAATAAGCCTATGATTGTCATGTCGAGAACGGCACCAGAATTCTTGGAAAAACTATTTGAACAAGAAATACCTGAAGTTTTTGACGGATTAATTACAGTGAAAAAAGTAGTGAGGATTCCTGGTGAAAAAGCAAAAGTAGCTGTTGATTCTTATGATGATAGAATTGATCCTGTGGGTGCATGTGTGGGAATGAAAGGTTCTCGTATCCATGGAATCGTAAGAGAATTAGGGAACGAAAATATAGATGTAATCAATTACACAACAAACTTACAACTATACATAACACGTGCCTTAAGTCCCGCAAGAGTGAGTTCGTTAAAAATTAACGAAGAAACGAAGCGTGTAGAAGTGTTCTTAAAACCTGAAGAAGTTTCAAAAGCCATTGGAAAAGGTGGATTCAACATTCGACTAGCAGGACAACTTACAGGATATGAAATTGATGTATATCGTGAAGGTGTTGAAGAAGATGTAGAATTAACCGAATTCTCTGATGAAATTGAAGGTTGGGTAATAGAAGAATTTAAGAAAATTGGTTTAGATACTGCCAAAAGTGTCTTAGATCAAGAAATGGACTTCCTTGTAAAACAAACGGATTTAGAGGAAGAAACTGTTGGGGAAGTAATTAGAATTCTAAAAGAAGAATTCGAAGATTAATAAAAAGCAGTTTTTTATTTAAAAAGAGGGTAAAATTTAAAATAGCTTATGGCTGAACAAAAACAAATAAGGCTTAGTAAAGTACTACGCGAATTAAACATTTCGATCGATAGAGCTGTCGACTATTTGGAGCAGAAAGGTTTCTCTGTGGACAAAAGACCGACCACCAAAATATCGCACGAAATATACGATGTGCTGTTGGACGGTTTTCAGACCGACAAGAGTAAGAAAGTTGCTTCCAAAGAACTTGGAGAAGAAAAAAGGAAGGAGAAAGAAGCATTGCGAGAACAACTTGTAAAAGAACAAGAAGAAGCGCAACGTTTACGTGAAGAGCGCGAAAAAGTAGTGCGTGCTAAAGCAAACTTATCTGGACCGAAAACGGTTGGAAAAATAGATCTAAACCCTCAAAAAGATCCATCGCCTTCAGAGCAGAAAGAAGTTGCACCAGCATCAAAAACTGTGGAGTCAAAAGCTCCAGAAGCACCAAAGCAACCAGCACAAAAAACAACTGAGAAGGCAAATGCTCCTCAAGCTGAGCAGGAAAAGCCACAACGACCAGAAACCATTTCAAACAGGCCGAAATTCTCAAAGCCAAAGCCAGTTCAAAAAACAACGCAAAAACCCAAAGCTGCGGAAAAGCCTCCAGTAAATGAGAAAAAAGAAGAAGAAGCTGCGCCAACGCCTGAAAAGAAAGTAATTGAAACAAAATATCAAAAGCTTTCAGGGCCGAAAATGACAGGTCAAAAAATTGACTTAACGCAGTTCAACAAAGCAAAAAAGAAGAAAGAAGATTCTAAAAAAGAATCGGACGCTGATAAAAGAAAAAAACGCAAACGTATTTCAAAAACGGGTGCTGGCGGAAACAACAGACAAGGTGGAAACAATCGACAAGGCGGTGGTAACCGATTTGGAGGTAACAAAGGTGGTGGAAACAGAAGAGGCGGTGGAAATCGCAAACCGCCTGTTGTAAAAGTAGAGCCAACAGAAGAAGAAGTACAAAAACAAGTGCGTGAAACGCTTGAAAAACTTCAAGGGAAAAGCAGCAAATCTAAAGGTGCAAAATACCGTAGAGACAAGCGTGATATCCGTAGACAAAAAACGGAGGAAGATTTAGAACAACAAGCAGCAGAAAGCAAAGTATTAAAAGCAACAGAATTTGTAACTGTTGGTGAACTTGCGACAATGATGGATGTTGGAATTAATGATATCATCTCCAAATGTATGATGCTCGGAATCATGGTTACCATGAACCAGCGTTTAGATGCAGATACTTTGACAATTGTTGCAGAAGAATTTGGATTCACGGTAGACTTCGTTTCTGCGGAAATTGAAGAAGCAATTCAAGAAGAAGAAGATGCGCCAGAAGATTTATCGTCAAGAGCGCCAATTGTAACG
>CAZHSA010000042.1:0-17790 GCA_964535135.1 uncultured Kordia sp. | reverse complement strand
AATACGGAATGTTTAATGTAGATGCTTGGGAAGAACAATTTGCTAACATTATTACCACAAAACTTCAAGAATTAGAACTTTCGGGTACACAACGCGATGAAGCACGTGTAAAGGTAACCGCTTTTTTGAATGAATCTATTGATAAGTTTGAACGCGCTTATAAAGCTAAAAACGAAAAAAACAACGACTTTTTAGGACTTTCCTTAAAGAATATTGGTGCCGATTTTTTTGAAATTTTTAGTGAACTTAAAAATCAAGTTCCTGTTATTACCGAAGATATTCTCGACTTTTTAGAGAGTGACGAAAATCGCGATAGCATTAAAAGTTATATTTTAGAGCAGATTAATTCGTATACCGAAGGAACGTTTCAAAAGTTAGATTACACAGCATATAACAACATTCTTTCTAAATATAAAGCGACAACAGGAGCCGAATGCATCACGCTGATTTCAAATAAATTAGAAACCATTCAAGCCAAACAAAACACGTATAACAGTGTGCTAGTTGTAGCATTTTTAAGCATGCTTTTGTTGATGTTTTTGTCTAAAGAAACTTCAAACATAAAAATTACTTTGTATGTAATTGCCGCAGTGCATTTGTTAGCATTAGGCGTTTTTCTTCCGATGATTGATATTGATGCGCGCATTGCTTCGATGGAGTTGCAATTGATGGGCGAAACGATTTCGTTTAAAGATCAAGTGCTGTATTACAAGAGCAAAAGTATCATGGAAGTATCGAGCATTATGCTATCACAAGGAAAAACCAAAGTAATGATCGTTGGAATTTTAGTTTTGCTTTTTAGTGTAATTTTCCCCGTTTCTAAATTAATATCAAGTCTGTTATTGGTCTTTAAACGTTCTTTAGAACGCAACAAATTTATTCGCTTTATGGTGTTTAAAAGTGGAAAATGGTCCATGGCAGACGTTATGGTGGTTGCCATTTTTATGTCTTATATTGGCTTTACTGGCATCATTTCGAGTCAGCTAGGACAACTTGAAAACAGTATTGAAAGTCTCGAAGTTTTATCGACAAACAAATCTGAATTACAAAACGGATTCTTCTTTTTTATGGGCTTTGTGATTATGAGTATTTTTATTTCAATACGCATTCAAAAGTTGATGAAAACACCTGCACAAAACGTTAACAGCGAACCACAAGCGTAGCATCAATCAATATCTACTAATTTTTCTTTTACTGCTTTTACCACTAATGAAGCCGTGTTTCGAACGCCCATTTTGCTGATCAAGTTTTTTCGGTGTCCTTCAATAGTTCTTGTACTTAAAAAGAGTTTTTCGCCAATTTCTTGGGTTGTAAATCCTTGTGTAATGAGTTGTAATACTTCTATTTCGCGAGCTGTTAAATGGTAATCGGCTCCGATTTTTGGCGCATTTTTCGTTTTGTTTCGCAAACTGCTCAGCATGGCTTGTGACACATGATCGTTAAAATAGTAATCATCTTTACATACGGTTCTTATTGCCAATTCAAAGTCGCTTGGTTGTGAATCTTTCATTAGGTATCCATTCGCGCCAAGCTCCATTAAATAAGCAATCATGCGTTCTTCTTTATGCATGCTTAAAATGATCACTTTCAATTCCTGATAATCAGGATTTGCTTTGAGTTCTTTTATTGTTTCAACACCATCCATGACCGCCATTTCTAAATCTAACAAAACAACATCGGGAATGTCATTTTTTAATTTCATCAATAAACTACGTCCATTTTCAGCTTCTAGCGTAGCTTCAATACCTTCAAAATCTCTAATAATCAATTTTACACCTTCGCGAAACAGCGAATGGTCGTCAACAATGCCAACGGTGATAACTTTTGTATTCATGGTAAAACAGGTATTTGTATGGTTAATTTTATTCCTTTTTGAACTTTTTCAAATGAAAAACTTCCCAAAAGTACCGACAATCGACTTTCTATATTTTTTAAGCCGATGCCTTTCCTTTTTTGCAGTGTTTCTTCATTGAAACCGATGCCATTATCTTTGTAAATGATTACAAAATTTGAAAGTTCATTTTTAAAAATGATAGCAATTTCAGTAGCATTGGCGTGTTTGAGCGTGTTATTGATCAATTCTTGTAAGATGCGATACACATTCAATTCGTTTTCTTTTGACACTCCATTTCTTGAGAAATCTTCAAAAGTTACCGCGACAACATTGACGTCATTTACCGTAGTAACCAAGCTTTTTACAGCTTCAACCAAACCCAATCTTTCTAAAACAACAGGTCGTAAATCTTGTGAAATACTACGTATTCCTTGAATCATTACATCAAATAAGGAATACATTTTTTTAGTAGTGGTTTGTAATTTTTCTGGCGAAGCTTCGGGTGATATTTGACTTAAGTATAGTTTTGTTGTCGTTAATAATGCACCAACATCATCGTGCAATTCCTTTCCAATTCGAGCGCGTTCACGTTCTTCACTTTGAATGGCAGTTTGCAACAATTCTCGCTGGTATTCAGCTTCTATTTGTTGGTGTTTTTGTTGCTGCGCGAATAATCTTTTTTGATAGATGATGAAAAACACAATTACACCCAAAGACAGCACAAAAAGTGCGATCATTCCAATAATGATGATTTGTAAGGTTAGCGTTGATTCGGGTGTATCCATACAGCAATGGTAAAAAAGAATATTAGAATGATATTGACAATGGCGTGTAATCCCCACACTAAATGACTTACGGCATCAGGTTTGGTGAACATGCTATTGTTGATAAAAAACAGGATTAAGTTACTCGAAAAATAAATTAAAAAACCTGCATTGATCCAAAACATTGGTTTTTTGTCTAACGGACTGTAGATTTCTTCTTTTAGTAATGCATAAAAATAACTGAGTGACAAAAAGATTACAATAAAGCCTAGCATTGTTGTTACATTTGAATTGAACGTTTTTATTCCTTGAAGAACGCTCATATTGATGATTGCAAAAATGACAAACACCAAACTCAGTATGGTAAAAAAATGTTTTGAAAATAGGCGTTTCAAAGCGTCTTTATACATGTGTACAATCAATAAAAATTCAAGAATGCTATAAATATTATATACAGGCATGTTGTTTTCTTTCCGAAACCACAACACATTGGCAATCACTTCAACAATAAAAATAGTGATTAATAGATAGCGTAATTTTTGTTGCATAACGCCCAAACGACGATACTTCCATAATGCCACGCACAATGGAAGTATCACCGCAAGCGATGAAATGAAACTGAGATTTCCGAAGAATTCTTTACTCATATGGTCAATTTAACAAGTTGGTGGACATGGACGCGCATACTGTACAAAAATTTCTTCAGCTTTGGAATCATTTGTTCGACTCGAACATGTTAATGCTTGAAAAAAGTCCACTTTATCAATTAAAGCAGCATCTTCAAATTTGTATCCGTAAACAGGCGTAAATGAAGGTAATGAAGTTGTGGAAAATTTATTCATATCTACTCCTAAATATAAATTTAATTCTAGGAGATCATCCCCTTTTAGCTGAGTGAGTTGCTCTATAATAGTATCCGTAATATGATAACTCATCACACGCAACGGAGCTTTGTTTAACTGTACTACAAATAAATCATCAATCAGGTTAAAATCAATCGTTCGCCAATTTTCTGTTACCATATCTACATAGGGTTTTGGCACAAATCCAGATGATTCTTGTTGCCTTCCTTTTGCATTTATATCATTTTCAATAATTTCGACAGCGATTTCCATTTCAAAATAGAATTCTTCAGTTGTTTTTACTACAAAAATCGGCACAAATGTGATGTTGTTTTCTTCTGGTGCTTCTTTGCGCAATCCTAGATGAATTCCCATCTCTTTGATATCGCTCCAAATTCCTTGAATGGTCTTCAGATCATCTGCATTCAATTTGTATTTGCTCACTCTACGATGCTGATTGTTTACAGTATCATATTCGTGAAAATGTTCAGCTAAACGCAACACATGCTCGCGTTGCCATCTTTGTATTTTAGGGTTGTCTTTTACACTCATACTATTGTTTTTTTGAAGTTTATATAATTAATATACATTGATAATTTGCTGTTAAAACTACCTGAAAAAACAATTCATTATCGCTCTAAACCATCAAATCACGTAAAAACCACTGTAAAATACGTAATTATACGATACTACTTTTTCAGTACATACAGTCTATTTTTTCTTACATCTTTTTTAGAATTTTGGAATGTTGATCAACGCACAAGGTGTATTCCGAAAAACCTATAAAAGAGTAGGAGTTATAAAAATCATATTATTATGAAAACACAACCAAGATTTGGTTCCACATCGCTGCGACTAGAGAAAACAGCTCATGCGAGTATGGGAAATCCAAGAGTGCTTCAAAACACCTTATCTTTTACATTACAAGCGTGGGTAAATCCAGAAAATTTGCATGGAACTCAAACGATTATTAGTAAACATTCAAATAATACGACTGGTGCTTTTTTACTATTTCTAGAAGATGGCATTCCAACTGCATATTATAGAAAAGCGCCTTATTTCTTAAAAGCTAAGGATGCCATAACGGCTAAAGAATGGCATCATATTACAGCAACCTACGATGCTGGCGAAAACACATTAACTCTGTATGTTGATGGAGTTCAAAAAGCACAAGAACGTTTTGAATTTGAACCTGTAACATCTAGCCCTGATGATATTTTAATAGGTGCTGATGGCGGCGCTACTCCCAAAAACTTTTTTCAAGGTCTAATTGGTAGAGTAGAAATTTGGAGTTCTTGCAGAACCTTAGATCAAATTGCAAAAGACTCTGTAATGGTTGCAGACCCAACAGCAGAACCTTTCTTAGAAGCACATTTCGACTTTACCGTGTTACCCGCAATGGATCAATCGGGAAATGACTTATCTATTTCTTTAAAAAATGGTGCCGATTATTGTTTGGATGTTCCTGGCGTAAAGCTCGCTAATAATGCCTATATAAACTGTGGCAATAATCTCGATTTAAGTTTTGAAGGAACAGATCCGTATACTATAGAAGGATGGATATATCCAAATGAGCTTTCAGGAACTATTGTCAGCAAATTTAATCCTGATTCTGAAGGAGAATATGCAGTTACCCTAAAAGATGGAAAACTTTGCTCCTACAGAAACTCGCCACATACATTTATTGATTCGGATGCAATTTTTAAAAAAGACTATTCTTATTATCATATTGCGATTGTTTATAATAATGTTGACAAAACCTTAAGCGTTTATATTAATGGAAATCTGCAAGCTTCTAAATATTTTTATGAAAATGTCCTACAAGATCCTAATATTGATTTCCTTATTGGTGCGATGCTAAATAACGGAAGTCCTGGCAATTTCTTTACTGGATATATTCAAAATATGAGAGTTTGGAAAAAAGCGCTCAACACAGGAGAAATTCAACAATGGATGCTCAATCAGCCTGTAAAAGATCCACATCTTCAGGCATCTTTTGACTTTACTGTAAATCCGCCTGTGGACACCACTGGAAAAAACGATATAAAGTTGATGAATGGTGCAAAGCATGAAGCGCGCAAAATAATTTTAGAACCTGCTGACATCATTACCAAAATAGGAGACTTTCAATCTATTAATGGTGCGTATTTAAATTCGGAAGATGTAACTGCCGATCCGCCTCCAGCATATGCAAGCAAACCGATTCCTACTGATGCTGTATTTGAAGCGTTTAGTGATGAATTTTTTACAACAATTCAAAATGAATTGGAAGGTATCATGAACAAAAATAAGTATACCGAAAATCGAAGAAATGATCATCGTGCTAAGTTTGAAGAAAGTTATGCCAAAGCCAAAGAAATGATGGAAGAAAATCCGGAGCTAAAAAAGGCTTTTACAACTGTTAGATCGCAAGGAATTGTTCAGTTGATTCATCATGGCGTTGATGGCGATGAAATTATTTTTGAAGGAAGTTCAGAAGAAAATTCAGATTGTGTCATTTGGTGGATTTCTTTTATTTATAAACTTACCGTTGGCTTTTTCCAAGCTATAGGTCTTATTCCTTCCACAGGAAATATTGCAAAACGTATTTACAACTTAATCATTGCGAACAAAGCTGTTGTTAAGGTATTAACCTCCATGGTTGGTAAAGCCATTTCGGTTGCTGCTGGTGTAGGACTCATGCGTGTTATTTATGAGCAAGGACTTATTTGGCCAATTTTAAAATTTGTGTTTGTCTCTGCCGGATGGTGGGCTTTATTCTGGGTATTGAAAAAAGTAATTGCCATTGTTACTGGTTTGGAAGCCGCCGAAATCTTAGCAGGATTTGTCGTTTGGGCAGGACAGCTAACAATCCTATCACTTCAGTTTCCAACTGCTTGCGCTTCAAAACAAACTATACAAATACAACCAAACTAATCTTTTTAATTTACGATTATGAAAACACTAAATAATACAGTAAGTGTCGCTGTCGTTATTGACACCTCCGGTAGTATGTCCGGTTCAGGATACGCTGGAATCACAAAAATAAATAGCAAAGCCTTCGTGAGCAAGGCAATACATGGCGATAAAATTGCTATCTGTAATTTTGACAGAAGCGCATCGGTTCCGTTTCCTCTCAAACTAGTCACAGATACAAATGATACCATTGATACTGCTGTCGACACCATTAATAGACTGACTTTTAAGGGACCAAGAACAAATATGCGCTCAGGAATTGATGCTGGTTTGACACAATTAGCCTCAGAAACCAATCATAGAGGTATTGTTTTTTTATCTGATGGATATAACAATCAAGGACAAGATCCTTTAGGGTTTACAAAACCTGAATATCCTATTTTTGCCTGCGCTATGGGGCCGCGCTCCGATCAAAGAATGTTGCAACGAATGGCAGCTAAATCTGTAAATGGTCAATACTATTATGCTCCCAAACCAGCCGAAATGGGAAAAATATACAATCAGATAAAAGGTAACGAACCAAACTTACATGGTGTTACAAATCAACTGAAAGAAATGCCGCCAAATGATTACCTTTTAATTCCGGGCGTAATATCTGCGAATAATAAACGTGCGCAATTTTCGGTGACATGGACAGATACCAACTTAGTATATACAAGTGGAAATCCTAGTAGTACTAAAATAAGCATCACTTTGGTGGATCCGCAAGGAAATACGTCTAGCTTGGTTCCTGAATATATTGGCGAAGGATATGTAGTATACAATCTTATAAATCCGCAAGCTGGTAGATGGAGTGCGCAAGTTTTATATAGCGATGTAAATAAGCATCTTCCGGTAACTGTAGGTGTGTTTGAATATCCTGAAAATCCTAATACAGCCATCCGCTTGGAAACCAACCTTGCTAAAACGATGAAGAAAGGTGAAAAACTACAGTTAGAAGCTACCTTAAAACATGGAAAAGAAAAAATTCCCAATGCAAACGTTTCTTTTGAAATTACAAGACCTAAAATAAGTGTTGAAAATGCATTAAAGAAGTATAAAAATCAGTATCAGAACGTAACAATTAAAGCAGATAGTACTTCGGAAACGCCCAAAGATATTGAAAAACTATGCATGTTACGGGCACAAAAATTGCCTGAATATGATATTTTACCAAATGTAACCTCAATACATCATTGTGTAAATTCCTCAAAAAATATCGCTTCGGGCACTTTTTCAGAAACCTTAGAAAGCGGTTGCTATAATGTACATGTGCATGCGAGCGGTATTTCGCATGTAGATGGCACTCCTTTTGAACGCAATGAGCTCATTACTATTGTTGTGGAATAAATAGAAACCAAATTAGACCAGTTAAACTTGTCACTTAGAGTACAGTTGAGAAGCTAAAGAAAACGAATATTTCAATTGAATCTCGACTGCACTCGATTTGACATTTCTGCTTACTGAAGTGATGTAAACAAAATAAAAAAACAGCTACTTATAAATTATACTTTACACTCAAAATTACATAGCGTGGCTGAATAAAATATTCGCTGGTACTTGTCAAAAAGTTATTCGAATTATCTTGATTCAACGATTTTGTGTTCAACAAATTGGTTCCGCTGATGGAATATTCCCAAGGCTTATCTTTCTTTCGGTAGGACAACTCCGCTTTTAAGAAACTATAGCTATTAATCGTTCGTTCTTCATTGCTGTAATTGAAATACGAATAATCGGCTGTAAAGATGAAACTCTTCAAGAAATACGCGTCTACATTGACAAACGGACTGTTGGTGATGAAACGGTTTGAATTTGCACCTTGATCGTACGTATTGATCGACAAATTATACCCAACTTCCACGTTTGGCGCATCTCTAAAGTTAGTACTAATTCGGGTTTGATACGCTTGCGTAAACGATTCGTTCACGGCTCTTTCGCCATTAATTTCTTGATTAAATTTTGACAAAGACAACGTTCCGCCTACGGACGCTTTTATTTTTCCAAACGAACGTTCAAAGCGTCCGTTGGCAGTGAAAGTTTCGTCGGCAAAATTCGAATTGAAAGGCGCGGAAACCGTATTGGTACTCAACACATCAGGATCATTTACATCTTCCCCTGGAATGATCAAAAATTGAGAACGATTTCGAATCGGATCCATACGTTTGTTGTAGTTTACAAAAGCAAAAATGTTTGTGTAATTGAAGAGATTGAAACTAAAATAACTCAAATTCAAATTGTGAGACAAGGCATTTTCAAGCGTGCGATTTCCTCTAAAAATAGAATTAAAATTATTGAACACTAAACCTTCTGCTAAGTTGTTTACGTCGGTAAAATCGGTTTGCATCTGATACGCAAAATTCAACGTTTCCGAATCCTTCAACTGTACCAAAATATTTGCATCTGGCAGAAAACGTGTAAAAGTATCTGTAAATTCAGAATCAAATTGTGTATTTTTCAAACTGTACGCATGTGCCGTAATTCCTGGTGTAAAGGTGAATTTTCCAGATTTTATCTTGTAATGCATTCCTAAGAAAGTATCCGTAAAATTATAGGTTACATCATTGGTAATCGCTTCTTGCGGATTGTTCAACAGCAACTTACTTCCACTGTCTAATAACTGAAAAATTTCAGAATCAAATTGCTGCGAACTTAAGGTTGTTCCTGCCGTGATGTTGATATTACTTTTTTGATTCAACACGTACCAATAATCCAATCGTGCGTCGAGTTTGTTGGTTTTTACACGCTTATCTTGTGCAATGTCTAAAAATGTTTGCGACGTGTTTAAGCCCAATAAATCTGTGAAACGGAATTGTTCACTTTGTGCCAAACGTGCGTTGTAAAAAGGATCTTCATCTTGATATAAATGCTGGGCTTCTAATGCAAAAATATGATTGTCGTTCAGTGTGTAATAATAGTTTAGATTTTGATTGAAACTATACGGATTTTGCGATTGACGTTCATCAATATCACCCAACAACGAAGAAAAATAATCTTCTGTTTCTGTTTGCTGTGACACTTTTGCAAAGACATCATAATCTAGCTGATTGTTAGTATTTGGTTTATACGTTGAACTCAGTTTGAACAATCCTAAGTCACTTTTTTGTCGCGTTGTTGTCGTGGTAGTTTCATCAGGAGTGTTTTCATCAATATAATCGTTCAAACTATTTTCTTCTAGTTCTGTTCGTGAACCTGAATAAATGGCAAAACCGCTAATGTCCCATGTTTTTTTGGGTGAATAACTAAAGTTTGCCGCACCAAATTTTGAATTGATATCTTTCGCACGATTATCCCGTAAGGTTAAAAATCCGATATCGCTAGAAGCCACATTAAAGTTGGTTCCTGTATTTCTAGCCGAACTTCTAAATCCGCCCGTAAAATTAAAATAATCGCGTCGTGTGAATGGAATGGAACCAATATTATTAAAGTCAGTAATGATGTTGACGCTGTATTTTGGACTGTAATAAAACAAGCGTGGATTGGCAACATAGCGTTCTTCTGGACCGATTCCGCCTGTAATTTCTCCAAACCAAAAGTTTTTCTTTCCTTCTTTCAGTTTGATGTTGATCATCACATTATCTTGATCGTTTCCAAGTCCTTTTAATTGAGAGACTTCGTTGCTATTTTTCAGCACTTCTACTTTATCTACAGCATCCGCAGGAATATTTTTCGTTGCGAGTTTACTATCACCATCAAAGAAATCTTTTCCTTCTACCATCACTTTGGTCACGGTTTTGCCTTCCACTTCTATTTCGCCTTCATCGCTGACTTCCATCCCTGGCAATTTTTTCAACACATCGCCGAGTTTCCGTTCGGAACCATTTTTAAAAGAATCGGCATTGTAAACAATGGTATCTCCTTTGATGGTCACAGGCATTTCATAAGTGAGTTCAACGGCATCCAAACTTTCATCTTTTTTCATGACAAAGTCTTTTTGAATGTCTACTCCTTTAGTGGTTATAGAATCGTTGATAGTTGCCAAACCAATGAAACTAACTTTAATCGTATAGCTTGAATTTTGTTTTAATTTGAGTCGAAACCGTCCTTCATTATTTGTAATTCCGTACGATTCTAATGCATTTGTTGCTTTATTTAAGGCAATGACATTTGCCAATTCTAAAGGCTTTCCGAGTGAATCTTTGACTGTTCCATCAAATTGAATTTGGGCAATAGTCGTCTGTGCTATGAAACATAGCAGCATAAACAATGTATTTTTCATGGGTTTTCTTCTGATTAGTAGCGTTGGTTGGAAAAGGTTTTAGCCTCTGCCTCTACCTCCTCTACCACCACGTCCGCGACCACGATACATGTCGCGCATTTCTTGAATTTTGTTTTTTACAATTTCGTTGTATTCTTTTCGTGTCACAACTTCGCCTTTAGTTGGCTCTTCAATACGTTCTTTTTCGCCTGGATTCATCACAATTTTAGAACATAAGATCGTCGTTTTATAAGCACTGATCTCTAAAATTAATCCTGGCAATCCCCAGAATTCTCCTGGTCCTTGATTGATAGGAATATCAAGCGTATACCAAGCAGTCACTAGAATTTCTTTAGGAATGTCTACTTGACTGAATGGATCTTCGGCAGCTTTGATAGAATCTTTTTTCTTTTCTTCGGCTGTTTTATCTTTATCATCTTTTTCCTTTTTTGGACGCATGGCATTAAAATCGAGCTCGTCAACCTTTTTTAATGCTGTGGCTTTAAAACAAAGGTATTTTCCGATTTGTTTGGTTTCGCCTTCCATTTTCCATTCCAACTTTGGCAAACTATCTTTGATGAGAAATCTTTTTCCAAAAAATTCTTTGGATTCCAGTATGATCCCTTTTCGTACATCTTTGTATTGTTTTCCAGGTGTAAAACTACCCATCATCATTCGTCCAAATCCGCCGCCTCTTCCTTGTGCTTCTACTTTTTCTTCTTCTTTATACGTAGCTGCAGTTTGCGTAAAATCTAGAATGTAAACTTTTTCCAGATACTCTTTCATCATCGTTTCTACACGCTTTTTTTGCTCTGCAGACATTTCTCTGCCACGTCTGCCCCAACTATCCATGTCCATAGTCGTTTTGGATTGATAGTAAGCTTTTCCTTGAAAATCTTGAGCAAACAAGCCAGTTGTGCATAAAACTAAGCTCAAAAATAATAGTCGTTTCATCTATAGGTCTTTATATTTTTTTTATTCAGTTGCTGTATATGTATGTAACAGCGTAAAAAGTTACACTTTTTAACTTCATTATGACCTATTTTCTTGACTGTAGTTTAACGAACTTTAGTTAAAATTTTCTTAAAAGACATTAAATGAGCCGCTTCAATAAAATTGTGATCGTTTTTATGGCGCCTGTTTTATCTTTTATTTTGAGTTTTACATTGGCGTTTTTTTGTTTTAAGAGTTCTCTACATTTGCGAACATCGTCCGCAATAATACCGTCAATTTCCAACAATTCATCACCTTCACGGATACCTTTTTTGTACGCTTCTGCCGCAGTAATTACATTGGATATTTTGATGGCATCTGCTTCTTTGGCTAATGAAATTCCGCTTCGAGGAAACTCAAAAGCATCGTGGTACGTCTTGTTGGGTTTTAGGTACATTTTTTCATTGGCATAATCTAAAATAAGGTTGAATCTGCTGATGATTTTGACACCTAAAATTCCTGTGAAATTGCTTGAAGCCATAACGCCTGCTTTGCTATTTGATAAATCTAAAGGCATTTCGCCAAAAGTAAAATCTCCTAGTTTTACACTTGCAATTTTTCCAATTTTAAAGTTAGAAGAAGTCGTTAACCCTTCTGCTTTATTTTCAATGGTTTTTTCAAGCAAATTTTCTATGTTTTTTTCTTTTACGAAAGGCGTGTTGAGCAAGAAAGTAATATTCGCACCTGAATCAAATAGAAAGTTTCCTTTAAATTTTTGATTATTATCCAGTGTAAATTCTAGGTTTACTTGCGGAATTTGACTGTAATCAAAAGCGGCTTCTAAAGCAGTATATGCTTCTTTTCCTTCAATTTCATCTACACCGTTATATAACTGAATTACTTGTTGATCGTAATCAATATGCGTTACATATTCGCGCATGATATTGTATCCGATAATACCATCTATTGGATGATTTCCTCTTTTCGTTAAGCGTTCTAAATCGACCAAAACAGTGTGTGCATCTCCTAGTGTAATTGTTCCTATTTGAAATTTTTGAGCCAATGCAATATTATACATTTCACTGCCTCCAGCACCTTTCGTTGGCTGTTGATAATCTGCTTTTACGCCTATTTTCTCAGCTATTTTCGCATCCAAAACTACTGTGGAAGCGCCTGTATCAAATACAAAATTTAACGGTTCTGGATGATTGTTGACTTTCACTTTGACATACATCAATCCGTCATTCACAAAAGGAATGGTTGCTATTTGTGCCTGTGTTACCGATAAAAAACCTATGGTTAATACACAAACAATAAAAGATTTTACATTCGTTTTCATAGTTATAGGATTATCCGCCAATTTCAATTCTGATTTCGTTGCCATCACCACGATTGTTTCCACGGTAACGTTCCATCATTTCTTTTGATTTTTTGTCCATGATTGCTTTAAACGTTTCCGAATTTACTTCTTTTCCTTTAGTTGGCTCTTTAACAGTTATTTTATTTTTAGGGTTTAATACGATTTTGCTGCATACCATTGTACGTGTTCCATCGTTTACTTCTAAAATTAATCCTGGCAATCCCCAAAACATATCTGGTCCAGTATTTACAGGAACTTCTGGTGTATACCAAGCTGTAACCGTCACTTTTTCTGTTGTCATTTCAGGTGTGTCCTCATCGGAATTAACAGACATAGACGTCATTTTTTTCATTTCTATCGTACGTGTTGCTTTGTAGCAAGTGTACTGTCCGATGAATTTTGTTTCGTTTTCCAGTTTCCAACCTTCATCTGTCAACTCGTCTTTCACCAAGAATTTTTTTCCTAAAATCTCTTGTTCATGTGCGTATCGCTTTTCCTTTGTGTTTTTATATAAAGTGGTAGATGAACCATCACCCATGACTACGACTTGAAAACCACTGCTTTTTGGCGAAGGTGCTGCTAGTTTTTCTTCTTGTTTATACACAGATTCGTATGGTGTAAATGTGAGTGAGTATTCTTTTTGAAACTGCTTTTGTAGCATGGCGTTCAATTTTTCTTTCATTTCTTTATTGATGCCTTGTGAAACAGAAACGCTGTCCATTTTAAAATCCATTTTCATGCTGGTTTTATACGTAGCAACTCCCTGAAAGTCTTGTGCATATACTAGTGTATTCAGTAACATGAAAACAAATGCAATGACTAGTTTTGTGTAATTTTTCATACGGTGTTTGTTTTTTAGTTTTTTGATGTTACAAATATGAAAGACTTTCTTTTCGATTTTGGTTAATGAACGTTAACGAGTGTTAACCGATGCTGTTTACGACAAATAACTTCTTACTTTTGAAAGGAATTAAAAAATTATGAAGCCACAACGCTCATCTTGGATTTTATACGGAATTATTGCAACAATTGTGATCACCATTGCTGTGCAAGTGTATTGGAATTACAAGAATTATCAAACCAACAAGCAACAATTTATCAACCAAGTGCAAATTAGTTTGGATAATGCTGTAGAAGCCTATTATGCCGATATTGCAAAAAAAGACAGAGTAATGTTTGTTTCTATGGACGCTTCTAATTTGGGCAATTTCCCATCATTTGACAAGCTTAGAAATGTAAAAACAGATTCTATTTTACGCATACTTGGTCATGATAATTTTCACAATGCTGATACTATTATTATTGATACAAAAGTGGAAGGAAATGTAAAATATTCTAAAGAAACAATTGATTCTTTACTCAATTCTGCCGAATCAAGCATAAGAGCGAAATTGGCAAAATTTAGTGATGGTGTTCAACAATATAAAGATAGTATTCGTCTGTTTAATGAAGTTTCTTCTTTATATATTTCTATTTCAGAAGATTCGCTGGATTTTAAAAAATTGCAATCGTTTTTAGATATTGAGTTTGATCGCAAGCAAATTGCACTTCCGTATCGCTTTAAAAAGTATCATAAAAATGAATTGATTGATGAATTGAATGTGAACTCACTTCCGAAGAAGTTCTTAAAAACCAATGCAAAATCTGCTTATTTAAAACCTAATGAAACAGTAGAGTTACAATATGCCAATAGTACAACAGCCGTGTTGCAAAAGAGCATGTTTGGCATTTTGTTATCTACATTTCTCTCATTAGCCATTATCAGTTCTTTGCTGTATTTGTTACGCGTGATTCGCCGTCAGAAGCAACTTGCGGAGATTAAAAATGATTTGATCAGCAATATTACGCACGAATTTAAAACGCCAATTACGACCATTTCTACTGCATTGGAAGCCATTCAACATTTTGACGCAATAAAAGATCCTGAAAAGACACAAAAGTATCTATCTATCTCCGACAAGCAATTGAAAAAGCTGCACTTAATGGTTGAAAAACTGTTAGAAACTGCCACGCTCGACAGCGAAAAGTTGTTGTTGAAAAAAGAAACTGTTGACATTGTTGATTTCATCCAAAAAATAACCGAAAAACAACGTACACTGACTTCCGAAAAAACACTTTCTTTTAGAAGCAATGTTGAAAGCTTATCCACTGAACTCGACGTGTTTCATTTTGAAAACGCCATTACTAATTTGATTGATAATGCACTGAAATATGGCGGCGATACGATTGAAGTGAATGTTGTAAAAGTACTAGAAACGATCGAAATTATGGTTTCAGACAATGGAACTCCGATTGATAAATCGCAACGAGAAAAGATTTTTGATCAATTTTATCGAATCCCGAAAGGAAATACACACGATGTCAAAGGTTTTGGCATTGGACTGTATTACACTAAAAAAATTATCGAGAAGCATGAAGGGAAAATTGAAATCGCACCAAATACAAATCATACTATTTTTAAAATTACACTGCTAAAATGAAAAAAGATGCCATCAAATTATTGTTAGCAGAAGACGAACCTGCATTGGGACAAATTGTAAAAGAAAGTCTGGAATCGCGCAATTTTGAAGTGTTTTTGTGTGAAAATGGTGAAATCGCACTAAAAAAGTATCAAGAAGTGCAACCTGAAATTTTAGTGTTGGACGTGATGATGCCCAAAAAAGATGGTTTTACGTTAGCGCAGGAAATTAGACAAGAAAACGCAACGATTCCGATTATCTTTTTAACGGCAAAATCGCAAGTAAAAGATGTGATTGAAGGTTTTCAACATGGCGGAAATGACTATTTGAAGAAACCGTTTAGCATGGAAGAATTGATTGTACGGATTCATGCCTTGCTCGATCGAATTCACCTAAAACAAGATCATACACAAATTCCGATTGGAACATACATTTTCAATCATACGCAACAACAATTATGTTGGGAAGAAACCACAATACAATTGACACATCGCGAATCGGAATTGCTTTTTTATTTGTCAGAAAAACGAAATGCCGTGCTTGACAGAACCTTTATTCTCAACAAACTTTGGGGCGATGACGATTTTTTCAACGCGCGCAGCATGGACGTTTTTATCACCAAACTTCGCAAGAAACTGAAAAACGATCCTGAGATTCAAATTGTGAATGTTCGTGGGTTTGGGTATAAGTTGATTTGTTGATTTTAGATTTGCTTCGCGCTTAGAAACGCGTTGCTTTAGATGCGCGTTGCTCTTAGAATATTAGAATTGTCATTCCTGTGAAGACAGGAATCCACTTTATGATTTCAAAGTACTTCTCGATACAAATTTGCTACATTTCGACAAGCTCAATAACAGAAAATCACTCGAAGTGACGACTCGAAGTCGAACTTGAAACTCCAAACGTCCGATTGAGTGAAATTCTGAAAGAATTTTGTATCGAAATCTGCTTGAGAACTGAATTTTCAAATTACATCATTTTCAAATCTTCAAATTATCAAATTGATACATTAAAAAATTGACACATTGTTACATTATTACATTGCTACACTAAATAATGGTTCATTTTTTGTAATTTGTCAACCATGAAATCGCTATTTCTTTCTTTCTTTTTATTGTGTTCGATAAACATGTTCGGACAAAAAACGATTACAGCAACCTTGCAACAACAAGATAGCTTGGCTGTAGATCAGTTTGTAGCGATGGATAATTTTGGCGCGTTGTACATCATTCAACATAATATTTTGATGAAACGACTCGACGGAAAAGAATGGCAATACAACAATTTTCAATTAGGAAAAATTACTTCAGTCGATATTCTGAATCCGCTAAAAATCACACTATTTTACGAAGATTTTAATACGGTAATTGTATTAGATAATACACTGAACGAAATTAAACGAACCGATTTCAACATTATTGAAGATTTTAAAAATCTGGCAGCAGCTACCACAGCAAACGATCGAAACTTATGGGTTTTTGACACGAATACACAACAATTGGAAGTGTACAACTACGTGCAGCAAAAAACGCCTGTTCAAAATTTACCAATTCCGGAAAAATTTATCACACTCAAAAGTAATTACAATTTTTGTCGCGTATTGACTGAGACAAAATTATATCTATACAATATCTACGGAAGTTTACTTTCTGAAAAAACAGTAGAAGGTGTAACTGATTTTGATATGACGAATGAAGAAATCATCTTTTTAAAAGACCAACAATTGCATTACAGCAAAGACGACGAAGTTTATCTTATAAATATACCATCTGACGGAATTGATATTAAACAGTTTTCGCTTCACGATGATATCTTGTATATTTACGACGGAATTGTATTGTACCGATTTCAACTCAAAAAACCAACAAAAGAATAAATAATCGAATATTTTTAGAATCGACTATAAAATCCAGTAGTCCGATTGTAAAGCGAACACCTAATCACAGAATCACATGCATGTTGCAATTGCAGGAAACATTGGCGCAGGAAAAACAACCTTAACAAAATTATTGGCAAAACATTACAAATGGGAAGCCCATTTTGAAGATGTCGTAGACAATCCGTATTTGGATGATTTTTACACGCAGATGGAGCGCTGGAGTTTTAATCTTCAAATTTATTTTTTAAATAGTCGTTTTCGACAAGTATTGCAAATTCGCGAAAGCGGAAAAAAAGTCATTCAAGACCGTACTATTTATGAAGATGCACACATTTTTGCTCCGAATTTACATGCGATGGGACTCATGACGAATCGCGATTATGAAAATTATCAATCGTTGTTTGAATTGATGCAAAAGTTAGTAGACGCACCCGATTTATTAATTTATTTACGTGCTGATATTTCTACCTTGGTCGCGCAAATTCACAAACGAGGACGCGATTATGAAAACTCTATCAGTATTGATTATTTAAGTCGATTGAACGAACGTTATGAAGCTTGGATTTCTAAATACGATAAAGGAAAACTAT
>CAZHSA010000041.1:0-17796 GCA_964535135.1 uncultured Kordia sp. | reverse complement strand
TTCAGTCTTTATTCTAAAATCTATCAGCGTAGCGGTCTTTCATCTTTTTTAAAACCAATATCGAAGAAATATGTAGTTAATCTAACTAGAAAATATATACAACCAAAAATGTATGAATCGTGTCGGTTCATACATTTTTTTATGCTATCTATTTGTAAACGAAGTATTTTGAAACTCGTAAACAATAAATAGAGGGCAAAATACATGAGGGCAACACTACTTTTCTTTGGAATATTTTTAACAACACTACACAGTTTCGCACAACCAGCGAATAACGATTGTGCTACAGCAGAAGCAATCACGGTAAGTTTTTCAGCAGCAACTGACGTGAGTTATGATCCAAGTACGGCAACACAAAGTACACAATCTAGTTGTGACAATATAGGAATTACCTACAACGATGTTTGGTATAGTTTTACCATGCCAAATGCTGGAAACATTCAAATTGTCAATGCGAGTAACACAGAACGATTTACCTTATACGATGCTTGTGGAGGAACTGAAATCGCATGTTTCAATGGAAATGACTATTTCCTTGAACTGTCTGCAACTTCGTATGTATTACGCGTCGCAAAACAATCCACAAGTGCTAGTGCCGATACGTTTACCATCAATGCCTTTGAAAAACCCGCTAATGACGATTGTATAAATGCAGAAGTTATTACGGATGATATCTCTTTACAGCGATCATTTAACTATGACAATCGTGGAGCAACCGAAAGTTTGGATGCTAGTTGCGACAATGCAAGCAATAATTATTTAGATATTTGGTACGAATTTACCATGCCTTTCAATGGAAACGTACAGATAACAGGTGTCAATATTTTTGATCGATTTACAATATTTGACAGTTGTGGAGGATCAGAAGTTGTCTGTAGTTCAGATGATACGTTTGCGTACAATCTAACCACAGGAACCTATCTTTTACGCGTATCCAAACAACTCATTTATGCTTCTGCAGATAGTTTCAATATACGAGCGTTTGCCACAGTAACCAATGATGAATGTGCAACTGCAGAAGTAATTACAGATGATATCAGTACACAAAGAACAATAGCGTACGACAATCGCGGTGCCACTGAAAGTTTGGATGCCAGTTGCGATACTGCCAGTCAGACACATTTAGATGTTTGGTATGAATTTACCATGCCTGTCAATGGAAATTTGCGCATTACAGGAGTGAATATTTTTGATCGCTTTACCATATATGATTCCTGTGGCGGAATGGAATTGGCTTGCTTTAATGATGATGGCTTTGTGTATAATATCACCACAGGAACCTATATTTTGCGTGCAAGTAAACGAGATATTTATGCTTCCGCAGATAGTTTCAATATTCAGGCGTTTGCTGCAGTGACTAATGATGAATGCGCGACAGCTGAGGTGATTACTGATGATATTTCAACACAACAAACCATTAGTTATGACAATCGTGGAGCAACCGAAAGTTTAGATGCCAGTTGCGACAATGCCAGTAATACATATTTAGATATTTGGTATGAATTTACTATGCCTGTTACTGGAAATTTGCGGATTACAGGTGTGAATATTTTTGATGAATTTACATTATATGATGGTTGTGGAGGAGCAGAATTAGCTTGTTTTAACGATAACGGATTTGTATACAACCTTTCTATGGGAACGTATCGCTTAAGAGTATACAAACGGGATATTTATGCTTCTACAGATAGTTTTAATATTCAGGCATTTACAACGGTTGCCAATGATGAATGCGCAACAGCTGAGGTGATTACTGATGATATTTCAACACAACGAACGATTAATTTTGATAACCGAGGCGCTACCGAAAGTCTAGATGCTAGTTGCGATACTATGAGCAATACACACTTAGATGTTTGGTATGAATTTACCATGCCATTTGATGGAAATGTAGAAATAACTGGAGTAAATATTTTTGACAGATTTACATTTTATGACAGTTGCGGCGGTATGGAAGTCGCTTGTTTTAACGGTAGTGGATTTGCTTTTGGATTGAGTTCAGGAAATTATATTTTACGAGCAAGCAGCCAATCAATATATGCTTCTATAGATAGTTTCAATATTCAAGCATATGAAGCCTTACCCAATGACGATTGTGTCAATGCAGTAATGATTCCAGTAGCCACAACAGGCAATTGCTCTTCACAAAATATCACAGTAAACTTAAAAGGAGCTACAGAAACTTTTGCTCCCGCCATAGGAGATTGTTTTAGTACTTCTCAAGTGTGGCTAGACGCTTGGTATGCATTCGAAGCACCGATCACAGGAAATATTAATCTTACGAGTACAAACTCTAACAACACATTTGCAGTGTATGAATCTTGTGGGGGATTTGAAGTCGCTTGTTTTGCAAATGATGGTATCATTCCAGTCGTATTTGGAAATACCTACTACATACAAGTTTCAAGAGCCACTATTTCTGCAGGTGAAGTTACCTTTTGCTTAGAAGGTGCTCCTGAAGTAGCTCCAGGAATCGTAGGAATTTGTGAAAATATTCCAAGTGTGACTATTTCTACTATGGAAGGAAACACCAACGAGTGGGTTCCTATTTTAGATGCTTCAAATAATATAGTGGCGGCTATCAATGCCAACGGAAACGGTTTAGGAACTATAACAACAACATTATTTATAGAAAATGCTGATACAAGAGACTTCTCTGGGCAACCGTATTTACGGCGAGAAGTCTCTATCAGTACCCAAAATGCACCATCAACCAATGTCACTGTCCGATTATATGCACTAGGAGATGAAGTAGACGATTTACTCTTAGCAGATAGCAATATGAACAGTATTGCCGATTTAGAAATGATGAAAGTTAGCGGAAATACTTGTACCGCAGGATATACTTCGGGAGGCGAATTTATCAACACTTCTGGAAGTTCTTATTTGGATGATTATTATGTGCAATTTTCAACGAACTCGTTCTCAGTATTCTATCCAACATCTACAAACTTAGATGGCACCTTAAGCATTTCATCTCCAGAAAACAATGTATTAGGCGTTTCTATCATTCCAACGGTTACTGATGGAACTGTTTATATAAAAGCAGACAAAACACTCACAGATGTTGCTGTAAATGTGTTTGATATTACAGGAAGAAACATCTATCAACGAAATTTTGAAAATATTAATCCAAGCGAACAATCTGTTAATTTGTTAGGATATCAATCTGGCGTGTATTTCATTAAAATTTCACATCAAAACAGACAAGTCACCAAAAAAATCATATTAAAATAGTTAGTAATATGATATAAAGAAACAGTGTCACAGCGTTTTTAGTCTTTATGTAGTGTGATGCTGTTTTTTGCTTTATACAAAACACTTCTCTTTCCTTTGGTAATTTTAAAAGCTTAATTGTCTTAATTGTCAGTGCTTTTTTCTTTAGTTTGATCAACTTTTATAAATCATTTTAAAGATATGTAATCATGAAAAAACAAACATTCAAAAAGTTAGCATTAAAGAAAGCTCAAATTTCTAAATTAGAAAACATTAGCGGAGGCGTTCAAGAAGAAGGCGGAGACAATGGAGTAGCACACTGGTTAAAGACTTGTTTGGGCGATGCTTGTCCTTTTACAATGTTCTTTGTGTGTCCTGGAAGAGCATAATATTGATACAAAAAAGCTGTCTTAAATGTCAAAGTTTTATCAAATCGGGTCAAGTTTCCAAACGACGTTTTTTAAAGCTTTTTAAGACAGCTCCTTTTCTTACTTATATGATTTTATTTATCTAGTCGCTTAAAAATATATCCTGCTTTTTCTGCGCCCCAAACATGTTCGTTGTTGGCATCAAAACCGCGATCCCAACTTTCAATAATAGTTGGTTTAATGGTTACTTCGGAAGTAGCATAACTCGCGCCACGCATAGTACTTTTACAATCTTTTTCGTTTGTACTTCCAGTGTAGAAATTACCTTTTTTCTCTAAAATAACGGCACAACCATCGCGTTCTTTCAACATAGAAGTATCAAACTGATCAAAATAAGCGGGCGTTTTCCATTTTCCAACGGCTTCTTTAGGATTTTCTAAGGTGTAAACTTTGCTTGAAAATTTGCCGTTTTCTAATTTTTCTAGTTGATAGATGCGTTGACGATATGGTTTGTCTTGCTGACTATTCAACGCTTGTTCTACATACAACCAATAGCCTTGTTTCGATTGCCAAATAGGATACATGTGCAAAGAAATATTATAATAACTATCGTCAGAAGCTGCTTGTTCACTACTGTCAAATGAACCTGTCATCAAGGTTTGTAAGGCGTTCAATTCATCTGCGGTACTGACAGATTTATAACTGTCGCAACATAGAAACGTACAGAAAAACAGTGTGTATGCGATGTAAATTGCTAATTTTTTCATGTGTCGGTGTATTAAGATCGAATGCGGTAAATGTAGACAATATCTCCTAGTTTTCAAATTGAGCGTATGTTGCAAAATGTTAAAAACTGCTTGACTTCACACAAAATTGGTAACTTTAAACAAAGTATAGTGTATGCGGTTACTGAATTTTTTATTGCTGAACTTTTTCGTTCTTATCGGATTTGCGCAAACAAATCATTATGAGAAAGGAAAAGTATTACCTTCAATTTCTGTACAAAATAGTTCGGAAACCTTTGCGTTGTATCTTCCCAATTCTTATGATGAAACCAAGTTGTCTGCTGTTGTTTTTATCTTTGATCCTAGCGGAAATGGTGCTAATGGAATGCAACATTTTATCGCTTCCGCAGAAAAGTTCAATTACATCTTAATTGCTTCAAACAACACTAAAAATGGCGTGTCTTACGAGACTAATTTCGAAATTACCAATCGGATGTTTGCCACTGTTTTTTCAAGCTTTAAAATTGATGAACGACAAATTTATGCAGCAGGTTTTTCAGGTGGATCGCGTTTGGCAACTGCCATTTCGGCTTTGACAGGAAAAATGCAAGGCGTTATTGCATGCGGCGCAGGTTTAAAAATTAATAAATCGTTTACGCCAAGTACAAAAATGTTCTCGTTTGTTGGTTTGGTAGGCGATGAAGACATGAATTACCAAGAAATGTTTAACACCAAAATGTACTTGGATACGTTTGATGTTGATAACGAATTGTTTGTCTACGACGACATACATTATTGGCCACCAAGCAAACAAATAGAACGTGCGTTTGGCTGGCTAGAATTGCAAGCATATAAAAAGAAAATACGAAGCGTTGATACACAATTTGTGCAATCGTACTTTGAGTCGCAATATGCAATTGCAGATTCTTTAGTACTTCACAATACATTTAGAGCGGTGAACGAATATGAAAGTATTGTGAAAAACTTTACACCATATTTCGATCTTAAAGCAGCGCAGCAAAAATTAGAAAGCATCAAAATTTCTCCAAAATATAAAGCGGAAGTTGCTGCCAGAAATGCTAACATTACAGCGGAAAATGCATTATATGAGAAGTTTTCAAAAGTGTATTCAAATGATATTTTAGCAGCCAAATCGGACGATAATTTTCAATGGTGGCGTCAAGAATTGAAAAAATTGAATGCAGATATTGAAAAATCTAAAAATACTGCCAAAGGAAAAATGCTGAAGCGACTCAAATATTCACTCTTTGCAGGCGCTTACGAATCTTCTGTGGGATATATGTATGCAAAAAAGTATCAACATGCGTTGTATTGCGATCAATTGTTAGTGTATTTCAATCCCGATGAAGCCTATTGGTATTTTCGTGTAGCGCAAAGTTATGCACACAATGACGATTTTAAATACGCCATCAGAAATCTGAAAAAGGCAAAAGAACTCGGATTACCACAATTTCAAACGATTCAACAAATGCCCTTATTTGCCAAATTCAAGCAAAAGAAAAAGTTTATAAAACTATTTGAGGAACGTTCAGAATAACATTAGGAATACATTTTCTGAATATAATTTGATGGCGTATCATTCATCAATAATTTAAAAGTTTTATTAAAAGTTGATTTTGAATTAAATCCTGCATCCATCGCAATGGAAAGCAAGGTCTGTTTTTTATGTTCGCCCGCTTCTACTTTTTGTAAAAATGCTTTTACACGATATTCATTAATGTATTCATAGAAGGTTTTTTCATATACAGAATTTAAAAACCATGACAAGTTGTTCGCCGTTGTGTCTAATTTTTTAGCAAGCATTTTTAGGTTTAAATCGGATCGTGTATAAATTGCTTCTTCTTCAATCAATACAGTTAGTTTTTCTTGAATTCTGACTATTTCCTCTTGCGTCAAGCGTTTTTTAGTTGATAATTTCTTTTTCTCGGGCAGTCGTACAATTTCAGGTTGCGTGAGACTAAAATATCCTACAATAAAAAGAAAGATGGTAATGCAAATCCAAATAAGCTTATAGCTGATAATGGAACTAAAATTTTTGAGGATGTAAACATTAAAAATTCCAATTGCCCACCCAATAGTAATGAGCGAAATTCCTATTAAAACGTATGATATATAACGTGTTACTTTTTGTGTATATGCTGTTGGTTGCGCTATATTTTTTAATTGCCGTAAGATTTTGAACGATACATAAGTGTAGAAAGCAAATGACAACATCCCAATGGATTCCATAACAAAATAAATAGTCAATATCCCAGCTGCTCCTAAAATTGAAAAATATTCTTTGAGTGTAAAGGAAAGCGTCCACAAAAAATAGCCAAGCATTAAAATGGATGGTATGTAATGTGCAAAACCTAACTTTTTTCTCTCATGATCTTTAAAAACGAGCCTTTTAAAATAGAGATATAAAAGTGGCGGGAATAAATAGATGGTAGTTTCTGTCAAAATTGCGGTGCGCCAAAACATTTTTGGATCCATTTGATAACTCACCATTTCTCTAGCAAAAACGATAATAGAAATTCCAATGATGATCATAAGGATTTTATTGGCCGCTTTATTTTTCTTTGAGATAAATTGTAAAGAGACCATTAAAAATATGCCTTGCACAATTCCTGTAAACAATACGAGATCTAATAAAGTAAACGTCATTTCACTTTTTTAGTTAAATATAGGCAGGAAATCGTTTCGAAAAGAACACGCAGCAGTTCGCAGCATTTTACAGTTAAGAAAAACACTTTTTTAGATGGTTAATTGTTTGTCTTTCAGTGTTTTTAAAAAATAGTTAAAATGCGTAGAATTTATAAATTGGGCATGTTTCAAGAAACATAAAAACACGGATTACCATACATAAAGATGCATCTTTATACTAAAAACCCTTTTTGAAAATCGTTTTTTTAGGATGTTGTAACACATTGCTGATCAAAGTATTTTCCATGAAAAAAATGGCAATAGGAAATATTTCTATCACAAAATAACAACAATTTCAATATAACTTCAGCGTATCAATGTACACAAGGCTACGTTTTAGCAGACAATACTACGTGTTCAATGGTGAACGCCACCTTGTTGGAAAAACCGTTTTCTATCTTGGCATCATATAAACATTAAAACTTTTTAGTATGAAAAAACAGAAAATTAAAACGTTACAATTGTCTAAGAGACTTGTTTCGAATTTAGGAAACCTTCATGAGATCAAAGGTGGTGGAATAACGGATTATAACTGTGATACGAGCGAAATAGGTTGTTACTCATACAATCCAGGATGTTTAGCACCTTCGGGAGTTAGTTTATGCTTGGTTTGTATGGAAGAGTTTACAGATGGATGTGATACAACAGTCACATTATGCTAAACCTATAATTTATGTAACATAAAGGAACGTAGCAATACGTTCCTTTTTTGTAATTTGTAAGGATATAAACCAAAAATTAATATATCATGAAAAAAAGAACCATCAAAAGTTTAGCCATCCACAAAAACACGATTGCAAAGTTTACACAGCAAGATGCCTTAAAAGGAGGAAATTATTCGGAAACGAGTTGCAAATGTGCTTATTCAATGTGCGACTGTGCGTTAGAAGGCGATTCTTAAAGTTTTTCGAACAGTCTCTTTAATTTTTTTGTATTTTACAGAATAACAACCAAAATTAATATATCATGAAAAAAAGAACCATTAAAAGTTTAGAAATCAACAAAAGTACAATTTCAAAATTCACTCATGGAGGTGCCGTTGGTGTTAGATATCCAGTAAACACTTCTAACACAAGTTGTTTGTGTATTGATACTGTGTGCGAATGTGAACATGAGACAATTCGTTGAAATTAAAAAACAACAACATTTAAAAAAAAGAGACGCGAAAGCGTCTTTTTTTTGTATTAATTTTCTTTATGATTGTCATAAAATTAACACAATTTCTTTTTAAAAAACCTTTGTGAATGCCCGTGAATAGTACAGAAATACGTTTTCTGTTTTAGAATTTACTCAAAATCCTTTCTTCTTTTTTTATATGTTACTTGTGAGAAATTTAACACTTGTGTTCGTAATTTTGTATCAAACAAAAAAACATTATTATGAAAAAGCAACACATTAAAAACCTGAAATTGACCAGAAGAATTGTATCAAAAGTTAGCGAGTTAAACGAGACCGTCGGAGGAGGCGATAGTTTCGGTATAGAAAGATGTATGGAAGATTTTACACTAGGATGTAGCCCAACATTTGAACTACAATGCCCAGGGGGAACGCTAATGACAGATGCAGCTGGTTGTTCTGCACCACCAAATTGTTTTTAGGAGAATACTAAATACTAAGAGAAAAAGAAAAGTAAAAGGAATGCCGTTTGGTGTTCCTTTTTCAATTTTGTACTTTATCAGTATAAAACCAAAAATAAATATCATGAAAAAACAAAGCATTAAAAATTTAGCCTTTAAAAAAAGTATCGTTTCGTCTTTTATAACTGTTGAAAATGTAAAAGGAGGAAGAAATCCATCGCAAACAAGCTGTTGGTGTAAAATGTCTGAATGCGATTGCATAGCGGAAGATACAATGTCATAATATCGAATGAAAAAAATAATTTGAAGGAATGCCAAATGGTGTTCCTTTTTTATTTTTAAGTACCTTTAAACCATCAATCAATAACAATAACATGTACGCGCACATAGATTCTATTGTAACGGCCTTAGTTTGCTTGCTCACTGCGTTTGTCATTCAACGGATTTACGATAAAGAACGAAAACGACAAAATCTCAACACCATTAGCGGGATTAAATGGTTTGGTTTGGCAATTTTTTCTTGGGGAATTGGCGCGCTGGTAACATTGGTAGCAACGAAATATTTTCAGGTAGAAAGCGAAGCCAAATGGCTGATTTATTGGGGCGTTTTTATCTCACTCATCAACTCGTTGTTCATCTTATTATCTTTGCCTTCTATTGAACATCAACACAAGCGAAACATGATTGTGCAAATTGTAGAACGCTTTTCCGTAAAGGAATTTATGATGTTGTATGGCGGTATTTTTAGTATGATCGCCTTTGTTTTTATCGCAACTTCGTATACAAACCCTGATATCAGTAGCAGTTTTATTTGGTTGATAGACATTCCAATTTCTTTGGTTGTCGCATTGGCTTTATTATATGAATTAAACAGTGCTTTCATCAATCGGAATATGAAATTTATGTATTTGCCATGTTTTTCTTTATTCGTTTTGATCGTTATTGCCGTTTCCCACAGAATCATTCCGTATGCATTTGTGCAGGAACATATCAGTTTGTCCAATTGGAGTTTAGTAGGAATTATTACGGCGATTTCGTTTAAATTTATCTTCATCCTATTATTTTCTATTTTATTATATAGCTGGAAATTTCTCTCGGAAAAAGAACAACAACAATCCGAATTTGTAGTGCTAGAAGCGGAACGAAACACGTTACAGTCTGAAAATAAAAAGTTACACATCGCGAATGAAAGTCATTTAGATACCATTCAAACCCTCACAAAAAAGCTGAAGCGACAAAAACAAAAAGTTTCCGATTTGCAAGAAGCTTCAAAAATTATATTGTCCGATCGACAAAAAGAAGTCTTAGCCAACTTAGGCATTTGCGGCAAGAAAAAATCATACACAGAAATTGCCGAAGCCATGCACATAAGCGTTGATGGTTTTCAGGCACATATCTATCAAATCAAAAAAATACTCAACATCAGCGGCTCCGCAGGAAAAGAACAACTTATTGCGTATGCTTCAGAAAATGACTTGTTACAGTATGCTACAATTTCGTGTGATTAAGCACGTACTTAACTACTCTTAAGAATAAAAACAGCACTGCGTAACCTTTTGTAATACAGCACATAAATTCATCTTCGTACCAATCAAAAAAACGAACAGATGAAATTAGTACGAGCACTACTTTTTAGCTTCTTATTGCCTTGTGTAACACTTGCACAAGAATCACAAGTATCTTTAGACGAACGAATCAATGAAAATTTTAGAAATGCCACGAGTTGGTTTACAGATGCTATTTTTGCGGAAATTCCCATTACAGATGAAGTGGGAATTCCGTGGGTTTTAATCGTATTGCTTGTTGGCGCAAGCTATTTTACCATCTACTTTAAACTCATCAATGTCCGCGGATTTTTCACAGCAATCAAAGTGGTAAAAGGTGATTATGACGATTTGGAAGCGCATCGCAAAGTGGAAGTTTCCGATGCTGTACACACCACCGCAACACACGACAATCCTGATACTATTCGTATAGAAGGCAATGAAGGCGAAGTGTCGCATTTTCAAGCGTTAACAGCAGCATTGTCAGCGACCGTCGGATTGGGAAATATTGCGGGCGTTGCTATTGCGTTGTCTATTGGTGGACCTGGCGCTACTTTTTGGATGATTTTAGTCGGATTCTTAGGAATGGCATCCAAATTTGTAGAATGTACTTTAGGCGTTAAATACCGAGAAGTAGACGAAAACGGCGTTGTATTTGGTGGACCAATGTATTATTTGCGCAAGGGATTACACGAAAAAGGACTCAAACAACTCGGAAAAGTGTTGGCAGTTGTATTTGCATTGATGTGTATTGGCGGATCGTTTGGTGGTGGTAATATGTTTCAGGTAAATCAGGCATTTCAGCTATTTCAATATGTTACAGGCGGAGAAGAAAGTTTCTTTTACGGAAAAGGTTGGTTGTTCGGCATCATCATGGCAGTTTTTGTAGGCATTGTGATTATTGGCGGCATCAAGAAAATTGCGAATGTCACGGATAAAATCGTTCCTGTGATGGTCGCTACATATGTCATTGCTATTTTAGTCATTTTAGGAATCAACTATGAAAGCATTCCAGCGGCATTTGGTGAAATTTTCAACGGAGCGTTTAGTTATGAAGGTGTTGCAGGCGGATTTATTGGCGTGATGATTCAAGGTTTCAAACGCGCAGCTTTTTCCAACGAAGCAGGAATTGGTTCATCGTCCATTGCACATGCAGCAGTCAAAACAAAATATGCAGCGAGTGAAGGTTTGGTTGCTTTGTTAGAACCTTTTATTGATACGGTTGTCGTGTGTACTATGACAGCACTCGTGCTCATCATTACAGGGCAAATTACCGTAGGAGCAGAGGTTTCCTATGAACAAGGTGCAATTTTAACGTCTAATGCGTTAGAAAGTGGTATTTCGTGGTTTCCGTATGTGCTAACAGTTGCTGTGATTTTATTTGCGTTCTCTTCAATGATTTCCTGGTCGTATTACGGACATCAAGCTTGGTCTTATCTATTTGGGCGTAGCAAAAAAGCGGAATACATGTATAAAACCATCTTCTGTATGTTTGTCATCATTGGAGCTGCTGCTAGTTTGCAAGCAGTGGTAGATTTTGCGGACGCCATGGTTTTTTCGATGCTTGTTCCTAACATGATCGGATTGTACTTATTAGCGCCAAAAGTCAAAGAAGAATTGCAGCGATATCGAAAAGCCATACGAGATCAAAAGTAATTATTCGTGATAGCCAATCAATGAAGTAGGGCGTATTTCATCAATAATCTTCTCAAAAGCTTCTGTATTGTTAGGACTTGGTGCATTATTTACGACAATTTTATTTTTTTGATCTACAATTAAATAACGTGGTATTTGATGCACATTGAGCGATTTGGCTAAAGACGATTTTTTACCTTTCAACAATAAATAGGAGTTTCTAAAATGCAAAGTTTCACTAAGTTCTTTACCTTTTTTTAGCCATTTTTCTTTGTCCATGTCTATGGAAAGATAAATCCATTCTACATTATTTTCTACAGAAAGTCGGTCTTTAAACGGTTTATTTTCTTTGATTTGTCGAATGCAAGGCGGACACCAACTCGCCCAAAAATCTACAACTTTTACACGTTGGTTAGAGCGATTAAAAATATCTTGAAGCGTGATAGTATCTCCTAAATAATTCACCATTTTAGCATTCAGCGCACTTTCAGAAAGTTGAAAATCGTACGTTGTAATGTCTTCTCTAATGGTTTCCATGACTTCAATATGTGTAGTTTTTCCTTTTACAGATTGTATATAATCGTCGATCGTTTTGACCATAAAGTTAATATTCTGACTTCCATACGCAAAGCCTTTATGATAATAATCGGCAATCATTCTACCAATAGCATAATCGCGAATTTCACCTTTAAAATTCTGTTCAATAAATTCTTTTTCAGCGATAAAATATTCTTTAGAGAATGGCGTGGCATCTGTCTTTACAAAATAATGACGAATAAATACAATCAAACTATTTTTCAGAAAATGTGTATGTCGCATTGCCGCCAAATCTTGAAACTCTGTTATGTTTATATTGTCTAGATACGAAGTCATGTCAAACGGATTTTCACTATTGGCATATTCTTTTTCAATGAGTAATGGCAACGCATCATAATCATTCACATAAAATTTACCATTTGAAACAGCTTTAGATCGCGGACTGACCAAATTGTCATAATATTCAAACTTTAAATGTTTTTCAAATACCTTCACGAACTCTTCGGAAACCTCATGCTTTGCCATATATTCATGAAAATACTGTTGCTTCTGTTCATAGATTTTTCTAACATCTTCTTTATATAAAAAAAGATTTCCTTTATAGGGAAATCTTGAATATTTAGGTGTTTGTGCTTCTAGTTTTGAATACAAATTGTTTTGCGCAGCATTCTTCCCTGTAAACGTCAAGGTTTTATTCTTTACTTCAAATTGCACAGTATCATTGGGTTGGATATAAATTTTAGAAGAAAAAAATTGATTGTCTCCACTAGGCGTAAAATCCATAAAAAGCGGTTCTGTGATATTTTTCAACACAAACGTTAAGGAATCATTTTGAATACTTTTTTCTAAATCGTTATGTGGTTTTCCAAAAAGATAGGTGTTATTTAGAAAATTTGGACGTTTGTATACACCAAGATCATCAGATGTTCCTCTCACAACAATAGTATTGCTAGTCGTTTTAGCCTTTTTTATTATGGAAGATATGGTATAATTTTTTGCTTTTTTCGTGAAGTTTTTTATGGGGAAAGCACTTGAAAATGTGTTTCGCGATGTTGATGAACTGCTAATGTATACAATGCTTACAGTTGTAAATAAAGCAATGGTAAAGACGAGTTGCTTTTGTTGTTTTGAAAGAATTATTTTCATTATCTAATTTAATAAAAGTGGTAGTATAAACCTTACGGATTTCCGTAATGGACGTATTTTATCATTCTGTTTTTAAAAAAAGAAGCTTTCTGAAAGTCAATTTCAAATAGTTATGAATTTAATTTTAGGTGAAATTTTATAACTTTCAGAAAGTCCTTTAGGCGTTTAATTTCCGCCTCCAGAGCATATTTTTGGACCACCATGTCCTGCACAAGCAGCATCAGTATTCGCTTGGTCACAACTAGCTACAGTATGTTGCGTTTCATCATTACACATTACGGTAGCATCTTCTTCGTGTAATTCAGGTGCTTTTCCACTTCCTGCAACGATGTTTCTCATTTCTGTTCTGCTTAACGTTTTTTTGGTTTTTAGGTTGATTGTTGTTTTCATAATAAATATTAAATTGATTTAAGAATTGCCTACTCTTTTCGCTTTTCGGCTTCCGCGTTTTTAAGTTTTAAAATGGTCTTCTATAAGATCGTCTATAAAAAAGTTGAGATCTTCAATAGTGTACGGTTGGGAAAGTAAATAGCCATTGATAAAAAGAGCAGGCGTAAAGGTGATTTTGTGCGTAATACACCAATTTCGGTGTACTTGAAGCAACTTTTGAATCTTTGTAGCATCAAAAATTTCACCATAGTGATGTGCCCATTTTTCCGCATCTTTTGTTTCGTACCAATAGTCTACGGCTTCAAAAAACCTTTTTTGTCCGTGCGTTTCATTTATATAATACAGATGTTGAACTAGCGAATTTTGTTCGTCCGTTAATCGCTCTTGATTGACATTGTATATACATCTTACGGCGATGTCTTCGGCATGATTCTCCAAGAGTTTTTTTAATACAGAGTATGGCTTTTTGCAAAATTCACAGAAAGGACTTGTCATAAAATCCATTGTAATTTTGGCTTCTGGATTGCCAAAAATTAAGGTAGTCGGAGTAGCAACAATTTTAGAAGTAGTAGTAAGGGTATTTTTAAAAACAGTATAATTCCTTTTGAATCGGTTCGCTTGAATCTGTTGCTGTTTGAGTGTAATATTTGCACTTAAAATATCTTTTACATAATACCATCCCAGCGCAAGCGCTAAAAAGGAAAATAGGTGAAAGTTATATTGGGAAAACGGAATTTGATCAAATGTTACAATGGCTGGTAGGGTGAAAATATAGAGCAATTCCAACAATATAACCGCACTGATAGCGATACAAATAACACATATCTTTTTAATCGTAATGAGTTGGTAATACAAAGAAAATAGTAAAACCGGAATGGAAGCTAAGAGCGCTATTTTTTGTATACCAACAAACCAATGAAAAGTATTGGTAGCACTGGAAATTGTACATGTTATAAGCTGATACGTAAAAAATACAAAACTCACATCGCTCAATATGGAAAACTTGTCGGAAGCATGTATCACGCGTTGACAATCGGTAGCGGTGTTATTTTTACATAGTGCATCCACAAGTGTATTGTTGAAATTGAAGATGTCTTTTAACGCTGTTACGGACAACAAACAACCAACAACAGGCAAGAAAAATAAAACAAAGTAGGGAAGCGATTGAAAATGTTCTTTAAACAATCCGATAAAAGAAAAAACACAGGCTAACAACAATATATGTTTTCCTATAAATTGCGTTTTCTTTTTGGGAGTATGTGTCGTGTTTTCAATGAGAAATACAATTCCCAACCATTTTTCGAGTAAAGAGTTTCTCGAAATTGTATGCGTTTTTGTGTTTTCGTGTATCGTATAATGATCTGCATTTTTGAGTTCAACAAAGGCTAAGTTATCTTCCTGTGCGTGTTTTAATTTTGCCATAAAAAAACTTGGCAAGTTATCAATTTCGTTTGCTTTTACATGTAAAGCGCCATTTTCTACATTAAAAAATCGCAAGGTATCGCTTAAGGCTAATAATGAAGGAAATGCTGGATGCGATTCGTACTGAACAATAAATTCTTTTTTATTAAGATGAATGTTTCGCTTCTTTAAATACAAGAACAAAAAATTAAGGGTATTCATGTAATATTTGATTTATTTGAAGCTAAATATATCAAACTTTGTAAGTTAAAAATTACGGAAAACCTTATTTAGGCATAAAATACGTATTTATAAGGAGTGCAACTCATCACTTTTAATGAAGATTTAGTTGTTTGATATACAGTTTTTTACGCGTGGAAGTAAAAAAGAGTCAACTATAGAAAGGGCAAAATCGACATAATGTCTTACGTATAGCTGACTCAGTTGTTAATAGTGACGAATTATGTTAGTTTATTGAATTGGCGCATGTGGCTGAAGTTCATCAATCATCCGCTCAAAAACTTCTTCTTTGGCTGGACTTGGCGCGCTGTGCATAATAACTTTATTGTCTGTACCAAACACAACATATCGAGGAATTTGGTGTACTTGCAATGCTTTGGCAAGTGCCGATTTGTTTCCTTTTACTAATAGATACGAATTTCTAAAATGTAAAGTCTCGCTCAACTCCTTACTTTTTGCAAGCCATTTTTCTTTGTCGGTATCAATAGATAAATAAATAAATTCCACATTATTTTCTACGGAAAGGCGATCTTTAAACGGTTTGTTTTCTTTGATTTGTTTTGTGCAAGGCGGACACCAACTTGCCCAAAAATCGACCACTTTAAGGCGTTTGTTGGAACGATTAAAAATATCATTCAAGGTGATTGTATCTCCTAAATGATTTACCATTTTTGCATACAATGCTGATTCAGACAATTCAAAATCATACATCAAAATATCTTCTTTAATCTCTTCCATTTTAGCTATATACGATTTCTTATCACGAACAGTATTTGAGTAATTGTCAATCAAATTCAACAAATATGCTCTATTGTCTTGATTGTAAGCAAATCCTTTATCATAATAATCCCAAATCATTCTGCCGATGGCATATTCTTTTAGATCACCTTCTAAATGTTCATTAATATAATTTTCCTCGGCAATTAATTTTTCTTTGGAATATAGTGGATGATCAGAAGTTTCGAAGTAATTACGGATAAAAGCGTTGAGACAATCTTTAAAATAGTGACTGTGATTTAATGTTTCACGAGATGCGATAAAATCAGCAATTTTAAAATCATCCAAATAGTCGGTAAGATTAAAAACAATCTCTTTTTCGATAGACTCTTTCTCAACGAAATTTTTCAAACAATCTGCTTTAGTGAAATACATATCAAAACTATAAGCTTTCACACTTCTCGGATTGATTAAATTCAGATAATATTCAAACTTTAAATGTTCATTGAAAACATTTTTAAAATCTTTGGAAAGCCCATATTTACGATCGTAGTTTTCAACGAATTGTTTCTTTTCTTCATAAATAGATTTGATGGTTTCCTTATACTTATGAATGTCATTTTGATAATTTTGTTTGGAATAGTTGGTTGTATTTTCATTCAAAGACATGTACAAATTATTTTGTACAGCATTTTTACCATTGAAAACAATTTTTTTATTCTTCAATTCAAAAGAAACAGAATCGCCTGGCGAAACATAAATATAGGTGCGATAAAATTTTTCATCTCCAGAAGGACAAAATTCCATCAGTCCAGAAGTGTTGATATCTTTTAGGATTATTTCTCCCGAATTCCCCTGTACTTTCTTTTCAATATTTTGATATGGTTTTCCAAATAGAGAAGCTCTATTCATTAGGTTAGGTCGTGCAAAAACGCCCATATCTTCAGAGATTCCTCTAACAACAATATTACTATTGAGTACTATTTCTGAAGATTCAATTTGGTTTGTTTTGTATTGATGATTACTTTCACTAGAATCTTCATTCAATGTTGCGCATGTAGTTATAAGTATTGCCGTGATACAAAGGGCACTTATAAAAACTAAAGCTTTTATTGATTTTTTCATGGAGTTTTGGTTAAAAATTTGACAAGGATCTATGATAAAGCTATATCAATATAACTTTATCTGAAAACGTATTTTATGTGAAATACTAGGTCTTCGCGTTCAAAAAATAGAACACGTTTTGTTGAGAAGCTTCATAAAAATACGATGTCTTGTGATTTTAACATACAAATTACAGTAAGAACTACTGCAACTACAAATAGGAAAGATAAAGCTGTTTAAAAAACATAGTAGTTCTATATAAATAATAGACTAATAAAATGCTTTTTATGCAGCTTTATCTAAAATATTTAGTATGCTAATTCTGGAGTATTTCCTCCACCCGAGCAAATTTTTGCGCCACCTTTTCCGTCACAAGCGGCGTCCATTTTCTCCTCTGTACAGCTTGTTACTGGTACTGAATCTCCATTTTTGCATAGTACGGTTGCTGTTTCTCCACGAAGTGTGCCTGCCATAATTTCTCTCATTTCAG
>CAZHSA010000040.1:0-17984 GCA_964535135.1 uncultured Kordia sp. | reverse complement strand
AATTCATAGAAATGGTGCTATCGCATTTGCAATATACAATTACACACGCTACACTGGCGATTACAGCTACATTCCAGAAATGGGACTCGAAGTTATGATCGGAATTGCACGTTTTTGGC
The DNA here is from genome assembly GCA_964535135.1 of uncultured Kordia sp. GTDB lineage: Bacteria > Bacteroidota > Bacteroidia > Flavobacteriales > Flavobacteriaceae > Kordia. Next base: position 17,865 of record CAZHSA010000040.1, on the reverse strand, counting down.
ATCAAAGAGCTACCTTCTCTACCGCAAAAAACAAATATGTAATTCTCGGTGTTACAGGTCCAAACGAATACGAAAACAACGTCAACAACAATTGGTATACAAACTACACCGCACAATGGTGTATCAAATTTGCCGCAACACATATCGAAAAAGTAAAGAACGAATACGCGGACGACTACGAACGCATCATGCAAAAAGTACGACTATCCGATCAAGAAATCTCTTCGTGGATGGAAGTTGCCGAAAACATGTATTTCCCATACAGTGAGGAATACGGCGTATACTTACAGCAAGACGGTTTCTTAGACAAAGACTTAGTCAGCGTTGCTGATTTAGACCAATCACAGCGCCCAATCAATCAAAAATGGAGCTGGGATCGCATCTTACGTTCGCCATACATCAAACAAGCAGATACCTTGCAAGGTTTCTACTTCTTTGAAGATCATTTCACCACAGAAGAACTCGAAAAACACTTCAACTTCTACGAACCGTTTACCGTACACGAATCGTCGCTATCGCCTTGCGTACACAGTATTCAAGCAGCAAAGCTAGACAAAATGGACATGGCGTACACGTTCTATTTGCGTACATCGCGACTCGATTTGGACGATTACAACAAAGAAGTCGAAGAAGGGTTGCACATCACTTCCATGGCAGGAACTTGGATGAGTATTGTTGAAGGATTTGGTGGCATGCGCATGAAAAACGATACGCTCTCTTTCGAACCTCGCATTCCGTGGCAATGGAAAGGCTATTCGTTCAAAGTCAACTACCGAAATCACATTCTCAAAATCAACGTCACACACGACGGAACCTCATTCGAGCTCGAAAAAGGTGATGATCTTGTGATTTTAGTCGATGGAAAAAAAGTAGCGGTTTCACCAAACAATTTGGTCACTGTTTAAATATAACATAATTTTTTGGAGCTAATTCCTGCTTTCCGTTGTATCTTTTTTTGCCACATATCAAAGCAAAAAAAGGATGCCACTGCAATCAGGGCTAGTCAGAAACCATAGCGTTTCCTACAAAATATTGAAATATAGTAGTGAGGTGTTTTGAAACGTCATTGCGAACGGAGTGAAGCAATCTGTTTCCTAAAAAACGAAAAACGTCACTTCGAGTGATTTTTTGTAAAAAAATAGTATCGAGAAGTACTAGGAAACTATACAGATAAAATGAAAGCGTCTCAATACTAACATCTCAGCGCTAAAAAATATATTGAGAAATACTTTAAATATAAAAAATAAGATCCCGCTTTTTGCGGGATTAGTTCAACTAACAACTTTAAGTTCGCCTTTGGCTTCTTAAAGTGGAGTTTCACTAAAAAACAATCAGATGAAAAAAACAATCTTCCTACTCGCTTTCATAGGTTTCTTCTCTTGTAAAAAAGCAGAAGACAAAACATCTGATACTGCCACAAAATCAACAGAAGTTGCAAAAGTAACAGAAGTTAAAAACGACATCGAACGTATAGAACCTCCGTATTGGTGGACAGGTTTCAAAAACACAAAATTGCAACTCTTAGTCAACCATCCAAGCATTGCAAAAGCAACACCAAGCATATCAGACACCAATATCAACATAGAAAAAGTGCAACAAGGCGAAAGTCCCAACTATCTATTCATTGATATAGACATTGCAAATGCCAACACGGGACAATTCAACATCGAATTCAAACTTGAAAACGGCAAAACACTTACGCAAACCTACGAACTCAAAGCACGCACAAAAGCAGCAACAGATTATGTAGGTTTCAACAGTTCGGACGTTTTATACCTAATCACGCCAGATCGTTTTGCCAATGGGAATACAAGCAACGACATTCCCGTCAAAAAAACAGGACTCAACGAAGCTGGACAAAAAGTAAGCTTTCTAAAAGAAGCAAGTATCAATCGCAAAGACGATTATGCACGTCATGGTGGCGATATCACAGGAATCACAGAACATTTACCGTATATTGATGACATGGGTTTCACGGCAATCTGGTCGTGTCCATTGCTCACAAACGACATGCCACGCAGTTCCTATCACGGCTATGCCATTACCGATTACTACCAAGTAGATCCGCGTTTTGGAACCTTTGACGAATACAAAGATTTGGCAGACAAAGCTAGCAAACGCGGTATCAAACTCATCATGGATCAAGTAGCAAATCACTGCGGATTGGGACATTGGTGGATGAAAGACTTACCATTCAGCGATTGGGTAAATCATCAAAAAGAATTTGAAAACAACGAAAAAGTATTCTTCTCAAATCACAGACGTACATCGAACCAAGATCTCTATGCATCAAAAAGTGATAAAGAAGGTATGGCAAATGGTTGGTTTGTCCGTGCCATGCCCGATCTCAATCAGCGCAATCCGTACATGGCAAACTACATAATTCAAAACAGTATTTGGTGGATTGAATCTTTAGGTTTAGGCGGTATTCGACAAGATACCTATCCATATCCAGACAAGGAATTTATGAGCAACTGGGCAGGTGCGATTATGACGGAATATCCCAACTTTTCTATTGTGGGCGAAGAATGGAGTTACAATCCGTTACTCATTGGCTACTGGCAAACTGGCGCGAACAATAAAGATGGATACGAAAGTAATCTTACCGCTACGATGGATTTTGCCATGCAACGAAACACTGTAGAAGCACTGAATGAAGAAGAATCATGGGACAAAGGTTTGGTTAAAATCTATGAAGGCTTGGCTAACGATTTTCATTATCCAAATCCTAAAAACATTTTAATTTTTCCCGACAACCATGACATGAGTCGCATCTTTACACAACTTAAGGGTGATGTTGCCAACACGAAAATGGCGTTGACTTATCAACTAATGTTGCCGAGAACTGCGCAAATCTATTACGGAACCGAAATTCTAATGAACGACTTTGCAAAACCTGGTGATCACGGACTCATCCGAACCGATTTTCCTGGCGGCTGGGAAGGTGACACAGTCAATGCATTTACAGGTAAAGGCTTAACTGCCGATCAAAAAGACATGCAAGCGTATCTAAAAAAAGTACTGAATTTCCGCAAAAACAGCAAAGCCATTCACGAAGGTGAAACTGTACATTTTGCACCATTTATGGGAACGTATTTCTTGTTTAGAACCTTAGGTGATGAAACGGTAGTACATATTATCAACAAAAATGAAAAACCCATCACGATAGATTTAAAACGCTATGCCGAAATGAATTTGACAGGAAAAACGTTGACGAATGTTATTACAGGCGAAAAATTTACATGGAATGATGATATTGAACTCAAAGAAAAAGGAAGTATCATTTTGACGAATAAATAGTATTGAGATATTAGTACTGAGTATTGAGACAAGTTTATTTAATCTTTATAGTTTCAAAAATGTTCTAAAATTTTAAAACTGATCTTTGAAACGCTCTCAATACTAACATCTCACTACTCAATACTAAAAATAGTATCGAGAAGTCCTTTGAAACCAACTGTCATTCCTGCGCAGGCAGGAATCCATAGTAACTCAAAATAGATTCCGCATCAAGTGCGGAATAACATAAAAACAAATATGAAATATAAACTAGTCATCATAGCACTTTCGCTTCTTTTCTTTTCCTGTAAAGGACAACAAAAAGACGATCATACGGACGGAAAAAAATCTGTAACGTTTGTGATAACCAATGTACCAAGCGATCATGATTTTTCAAAAGACATCTACATTTCAGGCGATTTCGAAGGCTGGTCTGGCGGAAGAGCTGAATTAAAACTAGAGAAAAAAGACAAAACCTATCAAATCAAGCTTCCAAACCATCGAGAAACGATCAACTTCAAATTTACGATGGGAAGTTGGGAAACGGTCGAACTAGACGCGAAACATCAAAATATTGAAAACAGAACCTATAGTTTTAAGGAAAACCCCGAAATGATACAAGTTTCCATTGGTGCTTGGTCTAACGGAAGTGAAAACAAAACGCTGTCTACCAAACAAGCAAACGTAGAAACTTTTGCGGAAACCTTCGAAATTCCACAACTGAACAAAACTCGAAAAATTCAAGTCTATTTACCGCCAAATTATACAAGTTCAAAAGTATCGTATCCTGTGCTGTATATCCATGACGGACAAAATGTGTTTGACAAAGCAACTTCGTATTCAGGCGAATGGGAAGTAGATGAAACACTCAATACCTTGCACTACACACATGGGTTGAATGTCATTGTGGTATCTATTGATAATAGTGATGATCGTATGCAAGAATACACTGCTTGGGAACATGAAAAATATGGTTCTCCGCAAGGAAAACAGTATGTAGAATTTATCGCAAAGACATTAAAACCAGCAATTGACGCAAAGTATAGAACTAAAAAAGATGCCAAAAATACTGCCATTATGGGAAGTTCTATGGGCGGATTGATCTCGCATTATGCCGCATTTGCACATCCTGATGTATTTGGGAAAGCTGGTGTATTTTCGCCGTCGTTTTGGTTTTCAGAAGATACATTTACCTTCACACAAAACAATCTAGCGAAAGCCAAAAACTCAAAGTTATACTACTTAATGGGCGAAAAAGAAGGTGAAAATATGGTGGATAACCTACACAAAATGTTGAACCTTCTAACCAAGAATAAATTTTCAAAAGACAACTTTACTGCCAAATTTTCTCCAAACGGAACACACAGCGAAGCCTTTTGGCGCAGCGAACTAAAAGCTGCCTTACTTTGGTTGTTTGCAGAAGATGTCACTATCAAAACAAGTCAAAAACCAATTATTCAAGAAGCTAAAAATATCCAAGTTGCCAGTGGAAAACTGATGCGTGTTGCGGATTTTCCATCCAACTACATTCGTCCGCGAAATGTAGATGTTTGGTTGCCTAAAAACTACTCAAAAGATAAAAAATACAGTGTGTTGTACATGCACGACGGACAAATGTTATACGATGCTGCTACTACATGGAATAAGCAAGAATGGAAGGTTGATGAAGTCGCTTCAACATTGCTAAAAGAAGGAAAAGTGCAAGATTTTATTGTGGTTTCTCCTTGGAATATTCCTGAAATCCGCTGGCAAGATTACTTTCCACAAAAAGCATTTGACTATTTGCGTGCAGACGTTCAAGAAGAATTTCGTGCGGAAGCTAAAAAGAACAATTTCTCGCTGAACTTTAACGCAGATAATTATTTAAAATTCCTTACGGAAGAATTAAAACCGTTTATCGACAAAACGTTCAATGTCAAAACAGATCGCGAACATACGTTTGTGGCGGGCTCAAGTATGGGCGGACTCATTTCGATGTACGCCATGTGCGAATATCCAGACGTTTTTAGTGCTGCAGCATGTATTTCTACACATTGGGTAGGAACCATGCCCATGAAGGACAATCCGATTCCAGATACCTTTTTTGCGTATATGAGCGATCATCTTCCTTCACCAAAAACACATCGTTTCTATTTTGATTATGGAACAGAAACACTGGACAAACACTATCCACAATACGCACCAATTGTAGATACTATTTTCATGAAAAAAGGATATACCGAAGCCAATTTTGTAAACAGAAAATTTGAAGGAACGGATCATTCAGAGAATTCTTGGCAAAAACGATTGCACATTCCGTTCACATTTCTATTAAAAAAGTAATACATGAAACTATATAAAATATTCTTCATATCATGTTTGTGCTTTCAATTTTCATTGGCGCAAAACTACAAACGAACCTTAAAAGGTGTGCAATATGACGAAGCAAAAGCTGCACTGATTATCAATGTTTCAGATGGTAGCTATATCATAAAAGCATATTCAGAAGAAATAATAGAAACTACGTTTATTCCAGAAGGAGAAATTGAAATAAACGATTCACATGCGGTTGTGATGGAATCTTTAGTACCAAAGACTGAATTTTGGGAAGACAAACAAAAAATTACGTTTAAAACAAAAGGAATTTCAGCAACGATTACAACGCTTCCTCTTCAAATATTTTATGAATACAAAGGGCAACCGATTATTTCTGAAAAAAACGGCTATCAAAAACGCACAGATGGTGAAGCAATTCAGTTCAACCTAACTAATGACGAAGTGTTGTATGGTGGTGGCGCACGTGCTCTAGGAATGAATCGCCGTGGTAATCGACTGAAACTCTACAACCGCGCACATTACGGCTACGAAACACGTTCAGAGTTGATGAATTTTACGCTGCCAATTGTGATGTCGTCCAACAAATACATGCTGCATTTTGACAATGCGCCCATTGGATATTTGGATTTAGACAGCAAAAAAGACAACACACTTACCTACGAAACCATTTCTGGACGCAAAACTTATCAAGTAATTGCAGGCGATTCTTGGGAAGCGATTGTAGACAATTATACCGATTTGACAGGAAAACAACCATTGCCACCACGTTGGGCTTTTGGAAACTTTTCAAGCCGGTTTGGCTACCATTCGCAAGCAGAAACCGAAGCAACAATTGCCAAATTTAAAGAAGAAGAAATTCCGGTAGACGCCATCATTTTAGATTTGTATTGGTTTGGAAAAGAAATCAAAGGTACGATGGGAAATCTGCAAGTGTATAAAGATTCGTTTCCCGATGCCAAGCAGATGATTCAAAACTTAAACGATCAAGGTGTGAAAACGGTTTTCATCACTGAACCTTTTGTGTTGACGACTTCCAAACGCTGGTATGAAGCGGCTAATTTGGGAATTCTGGCAAAAGATTCTATCGGAAATCCGTTTAAATTCGATTTCTATTTTGGAAACACAGGCTTGATTGATATTTATAATCCAAAAGGCGAACAATGGTTTTGGAGTATTTACAAAGAACTCGCTGATTTGGGCGTTGCTGGTGTTTGGGGCGATTTGGGAGAACCTGAAGTACATCCTGAAAAACTGATGCATCACACAGGAACAGCCGACGAAGTTCACAATATTTACGGACACGATTGGGCGCGACTCGTCTATGAAGGCTACGCTAGAGATTTTCCAAACACAAGACCGTTTATTTTGATGCGTGCTGGCTATTCGGGTTCGCAGCGTTACGGACTCATTCCGTGGTCGGGAGATGTGAATAGAACCTGGGGCGGATTGCAATCGCAACCAGAAATTGCACTGCAAATGGGCATGCAAGGTTTGAGTTATATGCACTCTGATTTGGGTGGTTTTGCTGGCGCGAATTTGAATGATAATTTATACATCCGATGGTTACAATACGGCGTTTTTCAACCTATTTACAGACCGCATGCACAAGAAGAAGTGCCAAGTGAACCTGTGTTTCGTTCCGAAAGAGCGAAAAAATTAGCCAAACAAGCTATTGAACTGCGCTATCAATTATTGCCATATAATTATACGATTGCCTTTCAAAACAATCAAAAAGGAACACCGTTGATGCGTCCGTTATTTTTTGAAGAAAGCGACAACAATGCATTATATACCAACGCTTCTACATATTTGTGGGGAAAGGACTTTTTAGTCACTCCAATTCTAAAAGATAGCGTTGCCACTAAAGAAGTCTATTTTCCAAAAGGTTCGGTTTGGTTTGACTTTGAAACGGATGAAAAAGTGTTAGGTGGGCAAACAAAAACCGTGAAAACTAAGGAAAATTCCATTCCTGTATATGTTCGTGGTGGTGCGTTTATTCCGATTGCGAATCCGATGCAAACAACTGCTATGTACAATCCAAATGTATTGCAACTTCATTACTATCACGATGAAAGCATTGCTGAAAGTGAGCGTGAACTCTATATTGATGATGGAGCAACGAAAAAGGCATACGAAAAAGGCATGTACGAGTTGTTGGAATTTGAAAGTGAATTTGAAAACAATCGTTTGGAAATTGAATTGGAAGCAGAAACAGGTAAAAACTACGCAACCAACACAAAAAATATTGAAGTCGTTATTCATAACATTAACCAAAAACCCAGAAAAATAAAATTTCGCGGAAAGCGTGTCGATTTTAAGTGGAATACAACTTATAAAACGGTCACATTCAACATCAGTTGGAACACCAAAAAAGAACGTGAAATTATAGTCAAACTATAGAAATTAATCCATACACCAATGAAAAAACTAAGTCTATTTTGTATTTCAACCTTGTTTTTTTTCTCGTGTGAAACGAAAAAGAAGGAAGTTGACAATACGCCACAACAAAAAGAAGTCGCAATTGCGGATGTGTCTCCAGAGATGATGGAAAGCGCCGTGATTTATGAAGCAAATATTCGTCAATACTCCAAAGAAGGTTCTTTTGATGCGTTTACGAAAGATATTCCTCAATTGAGACAATTAGGCGTAAAAGTAATTTGGTTGATGCCAATTTTTCCAATTTCAGAAACCAAACGCAAAGCGACAGGTGATAAATTTGCTAGTGAAATTGAAGATCCAGAAGAACGTAAAAAATACTTAGGAAGTTACTACGCAGTGTCTGATTTTACGAAAATTAATCCTGAATTTGGAACGATTGAAGATTTTAGAGAACTCGTAAAAACGGCACATGACAATGATATTTATGTGATTTTAGATTGGGTTCCAAATCACACAGGTTGGGATCATACGTGGATTAAAACGAATCCTGAATTCTACACAAAAAACGATAAAGGCGAAATTACAGATCCGCTCAACGAAGACGGAATTCCAGTAGGTTGGGCAGACGTGGCCGATTTGAACTATGACAATAAAGAACTCCGCAAAGCCATGGTGAAGGACATGCAATATTGGTTAACGGAAGAAGGTGTAGATGGTTTCCGTTGCGATGTGGCAGGTTCAGTTCCAACCGATTTTTGGGTAGAGGCGATTCCACAATTGCGCGCAAAGAAAAACATTTTTATGCTCGCTGAAGCGTGGGAACCAGAATTGTTTAAAGGCAAGTTATTTGATATGGGATATAATTGGGATGCACATCATGTGATGAATCATATTGCAAAAGGAGAAGAAACCGTTAAAAAATGGGACGCACGCATGCAACAAATTGATTCGTTATACGAAGCTGATGACATTTTAATGAATTTTGTGACCAATCATGATGAGAATTCATGGAATGGAACGATTGAAGAACGCATGGGTGAAGGTGCCAAGGCCTTTACAGCCTTGAGTTTTGTAGCACCAGGAATGCCGTTGATTTATTCGGGACAAGAATATGATATGAAGCATCGTTTAAAGTTCTTCGAAAAAGATGAAATTCCGAAGACCAAAGGTGAAATGTGGCCATTGTTAGCAAAATTAGGAACACTTAAAAATACACATGTTGCGTTACACGGTGGAAAAAATGCAGCTTCATACACAAAACTTACTACAGGAGATTCAGGTTCTGTATTAGCATTTAAACGTGAAAAAGATGGTAAAAAAGTATACTACATTGGAAATTTATCCAAAAATACGGTAAACACAACCATTGATCTTACTGGAAGTTACACTGATTATATTACAGGTGAAAAAGTAAGCTTTGCAAAAGACAAAGAAGTTGCATTGCAACCTTGGCAATATATGGTGTTGGTTTCTGAGTAAGCTATACTAAAGATTAAAAAAGTTGTCTAAAAAGTGAAATGATTGTCAAACTGAATTGAATTCAGAACGATACTTTTCAAAACTTTGTAGACAACTTTTTCTTTTGATCGTTTTTAAGAATTAAATACCTGTTGTCTCTTCAATAATAAAACCGCCAACTATGAGTTGCTCATTTTCAATTTGATACTCCGCTAATTGATGTATTGTTTTCATGTGAATGTGTTTTTAAGAATTATATATTTAAGGTTATACACCATCGTTTTCTTCTATAATTGATCCGCCAATAATAAGTTGTACGTTTTCAATTTGATACTCCACTAATTGCGCTATTGTTTTCATGTGAATTTGAGGTTATATACCATCGTTTTCTTCAATAATTGAACCGCCAACGATAAGTTGTGCATTTTCGGTTTGATACTGTTGTAATTGATTCAATGTTTTCATACTAAATAAGTTTTAATGATTTATAATGAAACTAAAGTATGAAAGCACAGCAACAGATACTAATAATGTATCTGATGATTCCGTGAATTATATGAAGTCTGTAGTCGAAAACTATACATTTCCCTTTTCAGGTGAATCAACTCAACCGTCATAATTACATTCGCCGAAAGGCTTACAAAATTGGCACTTCAAAAAATGTATTGAGTTCGTTAAAACCAGAGAGGAAAAAAGATCAGGATTCCTTCCTGCGAAGGAATCAACTCAACTAACGGTTTTATGTGCGTCTACGACTTCTCAAAACCGAGTTTCGTTGAATCAAAAAGAGCCTCCTTACGGAAGCTCTTTTCTCTTACCAAAAATTGGTTATTCTTATTTGGGGTCTTAGGGTAATAAGGGAAATAATTTATAACCAATAAATTACTTTAACCATGAAAAAAAGTTAAGTCCAAATATAACACCTCTAATTCATAAAACCCTATATATTAGACAATAACTTACATTCCTTCGATGAATGCCTAGTTTTTGTAGATGAATGCATTTAGTAATGTCAAATTACTGTTAAACCTTAGTGCTCAAATGTGTTTTTAAGGTTAAAAATTGACCGTAAAATGTGACAAAAAACGGTTGCTTTGTTGTCTTTTTATTCTTGTAAGAAAGAAACAGTTTTATCAGTATCTTTGCAACGTTGTTTTGAAACACAAAATATGGAAGAAAAAAATATACAAACAGCAACAATTGGCGGCGGTTGTTTTTGGTGTACCGAAGCCGTTTTTCAAGAAGTGAAAGGAGTAGAAACCATCGTTTCAGGATATACAGGAGGAACTGCTCCTGGAGTACCAACGTATAGAGAAATTTGTTCTGGACTTACAGGACATGCCGAAGTTGTACAGTTAACATTTGATGCAGCTGTGATTTCGTATCAAGAGATTTTGATCATTTTTATGGCCACGCACGATCCTACCACCTTAAATCGTCAAGGTGCTGATGTAGGCACACAGTATCGATCAGTTATTTATTATCATACTGAACAACAAAAGCAAACAGCCGAAGTTGTTATTAAAGAGCTTTCTGAATATTATGATGATCCTATTGTAACCGAATTAGCTGCGGCTGAAACTTTTCATAAAGCCGAAGCTGAACATCAAAATTATTACAGACAACACACACAGCAAGGATATTGCAGTTATGTGATTACGCCCAAGCTAACAAAACTTCGAAAGCTGTTTGCAGATAAGTTGAAGTAATATTTATAGTGTCACTTGGGTTTGGGTCGTGTTTTTTTCAACGAATTGAATCGCCAATCAAACGATAGCATGAAAAAACGTTGCAATACCAAACTTTGCGTGTTTTGAATAAAATCGGTCGTCACAATACGCCGTGTGTTTATATTTTGATCAAGCACATCGTACATTTTTAGGGAGATACTCGCTGCATCATTCCAAAAACTATAGGATAGTGCACTATTCCAAGACCAAGCATATTTGTCAAAATCGCCTGAGACATTTGGGTTGTATACATAACGGACTCTATTTTCCCAATGCAAACGATCAGAGAGTTGTATTTCCGAATACAGGTTGACTTCGTGCATGGTAATTTCTTCATCGTTAAAACCATCTAGCGAATACATCGTTTGTGATAGGTTTAGGTTATAGTTTGCATTCATATTCAAGCGTTTCTCCCACTCAAAGTCGAGTCCGATAGAAGGTGTATACGTTGTGGTTTTGACATCATATCGAATGTCATTATTAAAATTAATGCGTTTGCTATTGTTTACAGATCCGTTCAACTGTATTCGCAACACTCTTAATTCGTCCAGTTTTATACGTTTGTATACATTTAAAAATCCGTTATAGTTGTAATTTCCATCAATATTGACAAAAGTAGTTTCTCGCACCAAATCGTCCGTAATGGTATATCGAGAAACGACGCGATTGTTATCTAAAGTCACTTTTAACTTTCCAAAAATTCCATATCCTTTTTTGAAGTTATTCGATCTGTAATCTACATGAAATGAATACTGATTTTGTGGTTGTAGGTTTGGGTTTCCTCGTACAATATTTAGTGGATCTGTCACATCGGTAAAGGTTTGTAATTGTGATAGTGACGGAATCATGTTTCGCAGTCGAATGCCAGCATTTAATAATGAGCGTTTGTTCATACGATAGCGAAATCCGCCCGAATATGTAAAAATATCAAAGCTACGTTTCATGTTGAACTCGGGTCGTAATTGATCTTCACTTTCCAGCGTTCTCAACGCATAATCAAAGTTGACAAAGGCGTTTATTTTCTTATTCCTGTAATTAAATTTTACACTTGGAATAGACGCATTATTTCTATTGATAAAGTCTGAACTCAGTTGCGTATTTATGTCTGTAAACGCTTGTTGATTGGCATTAAAATCAAAAACCGATTTGTCACTTTTTTCCTTTTGAGAAAAATGATTATAGCTTACATCCATAAATATTTTTTTCTTAAAAATGGGGACTCTAAACGTGATTCCTGCATTCAATCTGTTGGTCATGTCGTTTGTATCTGTAAACTGATTCCGCAAGATGTCATTCGTTGTCGAATTGAAAAATAATAGTTCTGAAGCGACAAATTCGTCATTGTCAAAACTCACGGAACTTTGATCTAGAGACAGTTTGATAAAAGCGCCTTTATCACCTATTTTTTTGGTCAGATTTAATGTGTTTCGAAATTCTTTTTGTGCTTCATCATTGCTAGAGTTGATGGTGGATGTGTTGATTAATTCTTGCGATTCATCAAAGGTTTCTGAACTGCTTTCATACCTGTTTTCGCCAGGCAGATAGGTAAAGTTAGAGACCAAATCTAAATGCAGTGAAGGACTTAAAAGAGTTTGATATTCCAGATCGACATTATGACTTTGATTTTCTGCAATTGAGCGATCTCTGAGATCTGAAAAATACGGCGCTTCGGGGACGATATATTCCGTAAATTGTGTTTTTCGGTTTTCTAGTTCAGTATCTGAATAGGTATAATTGAGCGATAGTGAACTATTTTTTCCAAAATCTTCATTGTAAGAAGCGCCTATTTTTTGTGAGGTTCTAATTCCTCTACTGCTAAAACCTACATTGGGCGCATTTATGTTGTTTCCATTGCCCATAAAACTAATATTGCGATCATTATTGAATTGGTTGTAAGTCCCAGAGAGTTGATACCGATCGTTGTCGCCTGTACCTGCAGAAAGTTTCCCAAAAGCACCTTTGTTATTTTCTTGTTTTATGACCAGATTTATGGTTTTTGCATCGCCATTTGCCAACTCACCAGTAAAGGCTTCCGCATTCGTTTTTGTATCGGTTATTTGTAATTTTTCAATGATTTCTTTGGTTAAGTTTTGTGTTGCCATTGTGGGATCGTTTGCAAAAAAAGGACGTCCGTTGACAAGGATTTTATCGACACGTATGCCATTAACGGTAATATTTCCATCGTTATCTACTTGCACACCTGGGAGTTTTTTGACAAAATCTTCTACCGTTGCATTGCGTTTGGTTTTGAACGATTTTGGATCAAATTCCAAAGTATCTTGTTTTATAGTGACGGGCGATGTAGATTCAATCATTACGGCATCTAACATAGAGCTGTTTTGCAGATAAATTGGTTTTAAATCTATTTTAGCTTGCAGTGTAATTTTTTTGGAGTAGGTTTTACTTCCTACATACGAGACAAATAGCGAAGCTTCTTTGTGTGTAGTTTTTCCTGCCAGTGTAAATTCGCCTTTTCGATTGGAAGTTGTGTATTTTATGAGTCCATCGTCTTTATTATTTTGCAAGTACACCGTTGCCGATTCCAACGGAATGCTATCCATCACACCACTTACAGCACCTTTTATTTCAAAGGCAATGCTTTGTGCTATGGCGGTAGAAGCCAGCAGCAAAAAGTATAGTATGAGTATGCATTTTTTCATGTAGAATCGTGCTTATGTTTTGTTTTTCTCTATTTTTTTGAGTTATTTTTTAGGAAAATTTAGGCGTATATCATCCTGAAAATAAGCGACTGCTATTTTTTATTTATCCTAAAAATGTACTGTTGTTTTTACAAAAAGAATGCTTGTTCTTCTTTGGTAATCAATCGGCATTGTTTTGGTGCCAGTTGGTATCGGTATTTTGATACGATGTTGTATATCGTATTAGTAATGATGCTGGGAATAATACTCAAACAGTGAAGATATCGCCATGAGCTTCCTAGGTACTTCATCATTTTAAAAATTGCCGTAGCTTTTTGGTAATAATGTTTATTTTCTATCACAATGATAGAGGTTTCATGTCCTTGAATTTGTAATTGTTTTATAAGTGCTAATCCTTTCGCGGATTGTTGCGCTATGAATCTTAGCTTTTCGGAAGGTTTGTTGTCCAAAATAAACTGTATGTATGTATTGCAAAATCCGCAGTTTCCATCATACATGACAATCGTATATTTTTCTAAAAATTTAGTACACATAACAATTGTATTTTAAGCTTCAACAGGTACATTTTGTGGCACTGTAGTTTTTTGTTTGTAAAAGGTGAATCCGCTAACCAATTGTTTTACATCAATTGGTTTGTCAATATAAAATGCGGTTACATTCCAAAACATCATAAATGCAGCAAAGAAGTATAAGTCTAAAAGTAAGCCAATGCCTATGTGCATGAGTAAAGTTCCCGTAAGCCAAATTTTTCGTGTTTTCTTACTCCAAATAAAGATGGGATATAGTGTTTCTATGGCTAAAACGCTCCAACCCATAATGATAAGTAAGTAAGAATGCTCTGCTAACCAATCATAGTTAAAGTCAAATGTATTATTTACACTCCATAAATTGAGTGATTTCCATATAGCTTCGCCATTCCACCATGAATCCCCAACTATCTTACAGGCTCCAGCATAAAAATAAACGATACACACATTGATTTGTAATAATCTTTTAAATAGCGTGACATTTAAATTTTTTCTACTTCTATTTTTGAATACTATATTGTCGATAGAGAAGAAATATCCTGCAGGGAAAATAACTAAATAAAATAAAGAAGTTGTAATAAATGTATCTATTCCATACGCATAGGTTAATGAAAAAACCGATTTATACATAAAAAGGGCTAGTAAAGCTGAGAATCGTGTGCAAAACCCAATAGTTAATGATAGTAAACTTAAAATTAACACCGAAAGAAATATAGAAATTATGCTATTTTCAGATATTCCAAAACCTTCAAAAAAAGTAATGATTTCAGTAAGATATACTATATAATCAGATCCCATAATTTCTCTGATATCATGAGGAATAATACCTTGTTTTCCAAATAATTTACTAAAATCAAGTATGATACTTAGTAAATGTATTAGAATAAATATTCCTGTTCCCATTCGAAAAAAGACTAGAAAAGCGCCATTAGTAGTATCTTCTTTGAAGAAAAATGTATGAAGTTTCGTTTTGATTGTATTCATGGCTGTGTATTTTAAAAATTAAAAATGTATTTTTCAAGTGGATAAAATTGCTCAGTTGCTCCTTTTTTAAAATCCTCAATTTGAGGGTATTTATGCATCAAAGCTTCACAAACTACCTTACTTCCTTGATCGTAGTTGATACTTATTTTTCTAGAAATCTCATGCAGCATTACTTCAAAGTAGTCATTAAGTAATTCGTTTTTTCCATTCTTTAAGCGTTGCATCATTGGCAACGTATATAAATCAAATCGGTTTCGACTTTCATTCTGAATAAGACTATGTGGATATCTGTCTACACCTAGTAATGTTCCTTGGTCGTCATAAATAGAGAACAAGAGGATAAATTCACTTCCTACATTTGGCGCAAAAAAACCATATCCAGAAGATGTTCCTGTGTAACTAGAATATGTCTGGAATACATCAGACATTATTACTTCTCGTCCTGCATTTAAAACTGCATTATCCGCTTTATCTAATTCTGGTCGCACTAAATAATAATCGGTGATCAACTGGTGGGTATTAGTAAAGACTAAGAATAAAAATTGAATTGTAACCAATCCGATAGCAATATATGTTTTTTTGAATACCATAATATTTTGGTTTTAAAAGTTTAAAATCTACTCAGGAAATTATGTTTTCAAAAAACAGTGGCTATTTCTCAAGTAGATTTTAAAGTATATGAGGAAATATTATCTTTCTTCTAAGTATAATTCCATTACTTCATCTAACTCTTGGCGTAATTGAATAAATTGTTCTTCGTTTCCTTGTGCTGGTTGAAAAGCAAAATCCCAAATGATTTCTTCTTGCCACCAGTCTGGTCCTAAGGATCTTCTCATAATACCTGCGGCAGCGTATTCTTGATGTGTAAGCTCATCAAAATTGCTCTCTATTCTACTTAGTTGTTCCATGTCTTGATCGCTAAATTGGACTCCATGCGCAATGTAGCTTCCTGTATCAGTCATAACTAATCTACTGTAATCTGCTGTATTGTTATTGGTTGTAAAAGAAAATAACATTAAGCTTAACATTGCTAATACTGGTAAAAAGATTTTAGTTTTCATAATTAAAAATTTTAATGGTTATAATTTGATTTAAATAATTTGATTTTTATACGTACTCTATTTTTTTAAAAGGCTTTTCGGTAAACACCTTCATGATTGTTGCAACAGAATCACAATGCTAACTAACAGCATAATTATCAGATTATCAAACGCTTACATATGTGATTTATAAATGCAATCATGGTATTTATAAATATCATGTAGGTCCGTTTTTTAAGTTTCCTTGCAAATACTGGTATGAACGTCCTGCAAGGCACTAGTTTTATAAATTCACGGTGTTGTGGTATGTATTTTTGTTTTTGAAGAAAACGCTTAAAAGCCCTACAAAATAAGGGGTTTTGAAGCCACCTATTTATAAATATCACGTTCATTGAAAAAAGAAAAAAGTCGTTTTTTGCCGTTTTCTGCGTATTTCTACTTTTGGAAGAAAAAAAGTGTAAAAAAGTAGTTGATTTGTATGTTTTTGGTTCCTTTTTGGAGAGAAGAAATGACTATATGCAATCCTTTTTTTAATGATTTTAATTTTTGTAGCTCAAAATTGAGTTATGAAGCTGATTTGATCAAAAGTCTTATTCAATTTGATGAGTTTATGAGTTACTTTTTTCAGAAACTATAAATAATGCTGTATTTTTTCTGGCGAAAGCCAACATATTGAAAGCATTTGGAGAAGATCTATGGAAAAATCCATATAGAAAACTCTTAACTGGTTGAAATTTCTAGTTAAAACCTACATTTTTATTGTACTTGAATGATATTCTCGCTTTTGATCGTTATTATTTTTATGAAAAACGGAACATCCTTTGAGATCCTTCTGGCGAAAGCCAACATATTGAAGCATTTAAAGAAAATCTATTGAAAAATTATTAAGACAATTTATAGAAACTACCCAGGGAACTACTTTTAGTGGATCTTTAGAGCACAAGCAGTAAGCATTTCCAATATTATTTTGCCCGTTTTTGATGGATACGATGCAAATGATACTATGATAAGAAGAAGAAAAACTTCAGGAATTAACAATACTAGCTTTGTTTTAAAAAAAAACAATTTATAACTGTATTTCCTTGATTTTAAATGGTTTTCTTGAGCGTATTCTCTACAATGGTACTGTAATTTTCAAATACGCTCAGTATGCGAAGTTGCTTTTAGCAAAAAATACGATTTGTGTTAAAACAAACGATTTGATAGTCCATAAAACCATTGGGAAGTTTGTGAATTTTACAGCAATCACAGTGCATTCGGTAAAAGAATACTAAATAAAAGAATAACAAATACAGCTGTTTTTGCGGGTCTAAAAGCTTGCTTCCTGAGTATTAAATATTTTGAGCATAAAAAAAGAGTACTGAAATCAGTACTCTTTTTATCACCACTTTATTAAAACTCTAGTATTTATAATACAAGATATAAACTATTGCAATTCATAGTTATGTGTTTGCGTATATTTTATGGAAAACATACTTGTGGCTTGTCACTT
>CAZHSA010000039.1:0-17999 GCA_964535135.1 uncultured Kordia sp. | reverse complement strand
ATGAAATGGGCATGGTCAATGCTGTAATTCCGCACGATGAACTGGAAGATACTGCTTTTCAATGGGCGCAAGAAATTTTAGAAAAATCACCGACATCCATACGAATGTTGAAATTTGCAATGAACTTAACCGATGACGGAATGGTTGGACAGCAAGTATTTGCCGGTGAAACAACGCGTTTAGCGTATATGACAGACGAAGCCAAAGAAGGACGAGATGCATTTTTAGAAAAGCGCAAGCCAAACTTTGAGAAAAAGTGGATTCCGTGATCATTATATTGAGAATTGAGTAGTTAGTATGGAGTTGTCATTCTAGCCTTTGCAGGGATTTATATATCATAAATATTCTATAAATCTACATATTCTTATGTACGTCATACTGAACTTGATTCAGTATTTCGTAAAGTATAAAAAACTAAAAACTGCGACTGAAAACTGAAAACTTTCAAATAATTCTACAAGAATTCCGTTTGTAAGCTATAAACCAATCATAAAATGAAAAAAGTCACCACCATCCTGTTTTTACTATGTTTTTATGTGGGAATTGGACAAAATACAGATCGAAAATTTGAAATCGGATTGCATTATCCATTGTCTACAGGCGATAATTTTATGGTATTTGCGTACGATGGTTTGGTAGGATTGAATTTTAGATATCAATTTGCAGAAACCGAACTTATTTCTCCAAAACTAGCGTTTTCGGTTGACTACTTTAATTACAATTTTGTAGATGACATCAACGGAAGTGCATTTGTATTAAAGCCGCAAGTAATTGGTGAATTCAATTTGAACAGTCTGCCGCAATTCAAACCTTTTGTATTGCTTGGTTATAGTATTTTTACAACTTCTTTGAATGCAGGAAATGCTAACTTTGATTTTGGGAGTCCTGATCCACTCATTCAACCTAATGGCGATCGTTTTACCGATTCGCAAAGCGGAATCAATTGGGGATTTGGCGCAGCATACGACCTTACCGAAACCTTTTTTGTAGAGGCTTCCGCCGATTTTATCAAGTTAGATTTGGATGGTGATACTTCAGGAAATCGTTACAACGAAAACATTCATACGGTAAGTTTTGGTGTTGGATTTCGATTTTAGTCTTTGAAATCTAGGGATTAGATTTTGGACATTAGGGATTAGTCAAGTTCCAAGAGCAATTGAAAATTCTATCTAGCGCAAAGCGCGTCTAATTCAATGTGTCAATTTGAAAGTTTGAAAATGCATCAATTCATTTCAAACAACACTCATACTTCACATAGAAATCTACCAAAATACAAAGAGCGATAGCGATACCAAAGGCAAAGCCGTGTCTAGCATTGTAGCAATTTGAAAATGTATCAATGAAGGTTCAAACAAAAATTAAAATAATTTAAGAACTTGTCTGAAATCTAGTAGCGCAGCGATCTTGATTCTAACAGCGATAGCGGTCTAACGCAAAGCGTTTCTAATCCTCTTTCTTCTTCACCACAAACGTTTCCCAACCATCGTAATTTCCATTAAACTCTTTGGTAAGATTGATAAGTTCTGTAGTGAATTTCAAAGTGTTTTCAAGTGTAACAGAATTGTCGCGATAAAATCTAATTTCATGCGAATATGCATCACTCTTGATTGGTTTTTTAGACGAAACAGTATATGCTAATTTTTTAATGGCTTCTTCAAACAAATTCATATCGTTTACAGACGTAAATTGCGCATAATGATCTATTTTTCGAACGGTCAGCACATCATCGCCTGCATTTTTGAGCTGAATCACCGTGTCGCGATTCGACATAAAGTTTAAGATTTCATCATTCGGATACAAAAAGTCAAGGTACAATTCCCAAGCAGGATCTGATTTTACATATACTTCATATTTTTCACCTCGAAATGTATTGCGAAAAAGTTTGTCAATGTGATTTTCAATATCAGATGCATCT
The DNA here is from genome assembly GCA_964535135.1 of uncultured Kordia sp. Taxonomy (GTDB): domain Bacteria; phylum Bacteroidota; class Bacteroidia; order Flavobacteriales; family Flavobacteriaceae; genus Kordia. The sequence goes on along the minus strand of CAZHSA010000039.1, from coordinate 16,084 downwards.
TTCACATAATAATATTCAAAACGACTGCCATCATACATAAACGAACCTACATATTTACTATCGGCAACCGATTGCATTTTATTGTAAATAGAATCTTTAATTCGGTACAATTTCTTCAATTTGTTACCAACAGGAAAGTCACTTTCTTTGGTAACTCTGTATTTAATTTTGACGTAAAAAAGAAAGTCATATCCATTAATGGGGGCTTCCTTTTTCAAATCCATTCGCAAATTTGTAGAACTCACACCTTGTTCCTGCTTGGCTTGATATGTATTCCAAACTTGTGTTTCTTGTGCATGCAAACATCCTACAGAAAAAAGAAATAAAAAAATGCATAGTACTCGGTTCATATTCAAAATCATAAAACTTTTGCAATGTAAGTAAAAGTCAGAATTGCGCATAAAAATTTAATAGAATATTATGATGAAAACTTTTTTTGCATTTTTTCTGTACGTGTTTAAAATCGTATCTTTACTCGATAATAAAGATTAAAATACTTTGACACTTGCGTGAAAGGTTTCCATTGTTTTTGGAATGCTTTTCAAGCTTGCTTCTAAGTGGTTAACCTAAAATTACATACATGATCAAACCTTGGCTTGCTGCGGCACGATTGCGCACTTTACCATTATCCATTTCTGGGATTATTGTAGGTTGTTCATCAGCCAATTTTTCTACAGGTATTCTTAAAGATACTGCACTTGTGCAATTTCCTAAATTTGAAAAAAGCTATCTTATCTTCATACTTTCTATTTTAACAACGATTGGTTTTCAAGTCTTATCCAATTTTGCCAACGATTATGGTGATGGTATTCGCGGTACGGACGACGATAGAGAAGGCGAACAACGTATGGTAGCTTCGGGGATTATTTCGCCAAAGCAAATGAAAAATGCGATGATCATTACGGCAATTATCACGTTATTACTAGCTTTATTGGTAATTTACGTGGCGTTCGGAAACGAAAATTTTAGGTATTCTGTATTATTTCTTTTCTTAGGAATTACGGCTATAATTGCGGCAGTTAAATATACGGTTGGGAAAAGTGCATATGGTTATTCTGGCTTGGGTGATATTTTTGTATTTCTCTTTTTTGGCTGGTTGAGTGTAGTAGGAAGTTACTTTCTGTATACCAAATCATTGAATTTTGACATTTTCTTGCCTGCAACTGCAGTAGGATTGTTAAGTATGGCGGTGTTAAACTTAAATAACATGCGCGATCGAATTAAAGACAAATCGCATGGAAAAAATACCTTAGTTGTTAAAATTGGAAGTCAGAACGCAAAAATATATCATTACACATTAATTATCGGAGCTTTGCTTATCACGCTTTGGTATACTTTGCGAAACTATCATTCACCGACACAGTTCATTCTGTTCATTGCTTTCATTCCGTTGGTGATGAACATGATTGTGGTAGGGAAAAATATCATTTTGAAAGAACTAGATCCAGAGTTGAAAAAAGTCGCGCTAAGCACCTTTTTATATTCAATTTTGTTTGCGGTGTTTAATTAAAATGTGCTAATGGAACTTGAATGAGTCTTTTTAGTTTTTCCCTTTCGGGAATTGATCAAGACTCAATTTAGATTTAAAAAATTACGAACCAAAAATATACAACACTTATGAAAATAACCTATTTAGGACACGCGTCATTACTGATAGAATTTGATGAAATTAGTATTATCGTTGATCCGTTTATCTCTGGAAACCAACTGGCTTCTAACATTGACGTAAATGAATTGGATGCGGATTATATTTTTGTCACGCATGCACATCAAGATCATATTTTAGATGTTGAAACGATCGCTAAAAATACAGGTGCAACTATTATTTCCAATTACGAAATTGCGATGCATTATGGCGCAAAAGACTTTAATGTATTTGCCATGAATCACGGCGGAACGTATACAACACAAGCATTTTCGGCAAAATATGTAAATGCGATTCACACATCATCGTTTCCTGATGGTTCGTATGGCGGACAACCAGGGGGATTTGTGTTGACAGTCAATGGAAAATCAATCTACATTGCAGGTGATACCGCGTTGACGTATGACATGAAATTGATTCCATTACACACACAACTCGATTTAGCTATTTTACCAATTGGAGATACCTTTACAATGGGCGTAGATGATGCAATTATTGCGAGCGATTTTGTAGCGTGTGATAAAGTATTAGGCTATCATTACGATTCGTTTCCTCCCATAAAAATTGATCATGAGGTTGCACAAAAAGCCTTTGCAGCAAACGATAAGGAACTGATTTTATTAGGGATTGGGGATAACTTAGACATTTAGTATTTTGGTATTTTAGTAGTATTTCAAAGATTAATTATGCATAGATTTAAAGAATTAGAAGTTTGGAAATCAAGTAGAGTATTTTGTAAATCTATTTATGAAATAACTGCCAGTTTCCCAACTAATGAAAAATTCGGTTTAGTAAGCCAGTTGAGACGTGCAAGTGTCTCAATAGCTTCTAATATAGCTGAAGGCGCTTCGAGAAGGTCTAATAAAGATTTTTAGAAATAGCAATTGGTTCTGCATACGAAATAGAAACACAATTATTAATTGCGGGTGATCTTAATTTTTTAAGCAAAGTAGATTCAGAAAGATTATTGAAAGAATTAGAATCAATTATCAAAATGCTATCCAAACTAATGTTGTCATTAAGAAGATAAAATACCAAAATACGAACATACCAAAATACCAAAATGAAAGCAACCTATCACAAACATATTTTAGATTTTAAACGGCCAAGTGGAACGTCGCGCGGCGTTTTGAAACAAAAAGAAACGTGGTTTATTCAGGTAGTTGATGGTGAAAAGCAAGGAATAGGCGAGTGCGGAATTTTACGAAGTCTGAGTATTGATGATGTCCCTGAATATGAAGAAAAATTACGTTGGACTTGTGAACATATACATTTAGGCGAAGAAGCATTGCTGAAAGCACTCATTGAGTTTCCATCTATTCAGTTTGGTGTAGAGCAAGCGTTTCGATCGCTACATTCAACATCACCATATTTGTTGCATCCATCAGCGTTTACGGAAGGTAAAGAAGCGATTGATATCAATGGTTTAATTTGGATGGGCGATGCAACTTTTATGAAATCGCAAATCAAAGACAAACTCGAAGCTGGTTTTTCATGCATTAAAATGAAAATTGGTGCTATTGATTTTGAAACTGAAATTGAACTGCTCAAAAGTATTCGCAAAGAATATTCTGTACATGATATTGAATTGCGCGTAGACGCAAACGGCGCGTTTACACCCGAAAATGCCTTAGAGAAACTAAAACGTTTAGCAGCTTTAGATTTACATTCTATAGAACAACCAATCAAACAAGGACAATTAGAAGCCATGGCAACACTCTGTGAAGTCACGCCGCTGCCAATTGCACTAGATGAAGAGCTGATTGGTGTTTTTACCACTTCCGACAAGAAAAAAGTACTAGAAACTATAAAGCCACAATTTATTATCTTGAAGCCAAGTTTGGTAGGCGGTTATGCTGGAAGTAACGAGTGGATTTCACTAGCAAACAAACAAAACATTGATTGGTGGATTACGAGTGCGCTGGAAAGTAATATTGGACTCAACGCCATTGCACAATGGACGCATACGTTGCAAAGCAAACTTCCGCAAGGTTTAGGCACCGGAAGTTTGTACACCAATAACTTTGATGCACCGCTAGTCATACAAAATGGCGCATTGCACTATAATTCGGAACTTCCGTGGAATGTTCCATACCTAAAATAAAAAAGAAATTATGTTTATACAACAAGCGTACAAAGGTGATAATACTTCGTGGAAAGTAGTCATTACAACGATATTGATGCTGGCTATATTTGTGGCAAATATCATTGCTGTCATATTTGGCGAGATAGACACGCTGGCAGAAACCGATAAAATGTATGCACAAGTGGAGAGTAAAAACTTTTGGTTTGTTGCCAACTTGTCGTTTTTTGTTTTTTTATTGTTGATGTTATTCGGATTGGTGTTTTACTTGCACCAACGCAGTATTATATCGCTCACAACAGCACGAGAAAAGATAGATTTTAAGCGAATTGCCTTTTCGTTTGGATTGGTGATTTTTTTAGGAATCGCCTCGTTTATTGTGGAATATTATATGTATCCAGGAATTGTTGTGTTGGATTTCAAACCTGTAAATTTCATCATCTTAGTGTTCTTTTGTTTGGTGTTATTTCCTTTTCAGATTGGCTTTGAAGAATATCTTTTCAGAGGATATTTTATGCAGCAAATTGGTATTCTTGCTGGAAACAGATGGTTTCCGTTGATCGTCACTTCTGTGATGTTTGGCTTGTTACATTTAGGAAATCCGGAAGTAGCGAAAATGGGCGGAATTACAATGATTTTCTATATTGGAACTGGTTTGTTTTTAGGAATCATCACTTTGATGGATGAAGGTTTGGAATTGGCATTAGGATTTCACTTTGCGAATAACTTTTTGGCAGCAACATTAGTCACGGCAGAATATTCTACGTTACGAACCGATTCTTTGTATAAATACGTTGCACAAGAAAGTACAACGTCGTTTTATCACATTCTCGTTCCAATTTTAATTGCATATCCTATCATTTTGATCATTCTGGCAAAAAAATACAAATGGAATAACTGGAAAGAAAAATTATTCGGACGTGTGCCAAATGCTTCCGAAAGTACGGTTGAGGTAAGTTTTCCGCATAAAATGTAACATTTTTGGCACTTTAAGAGTCATATTGAAGCGAATCACTTTCTTTTACAACTAAAATTAATTTCACTATGGATACTATGAATACAGAGTTTGATATGTTTTTTGTAATCATCATCATTACAGTAACGGTGTTTATCGTGTATTCAATTTTTAATAAAGTCAATGAATCGGTACTTACCAATCGTGCGCCGATATTGGAAATTCCTGTAAAAGTTGTTGAAAAACGCACGCAAATTCGCCAAAGAAATAAAAACCATGCTAGAAATGTTTTCAAAGCTACATTTGAAGATTTAGATACGACGGAGCGACATACATTTTCAATGTCTGAAGCTGAATTTGATCAAATCGTAGAAGATGATATTGGCTACCTAAAATATCAACGAAAGCGTTTCCATACCTTTCAACGTGATAAACTTGCTGCGGAATTTGAGGAAGACAAACCTTCAAAAGAGCAATTTAAGATTGAAGATTGAGTTTACTCCAATTTCTAATTAATTTCAACTAACTCTACATGAAAAAACTTGTATTTGCATTTGTATGTATTATCAATTGTAACGTTCTATTTTCTCAAGATGCTGAACTAATCGATGTATACAAATTAGATTCAGTGCCACTTTTGCAAGGTTATGACAAATCCTATAGAAGTGATGTAAGACATAAATTGGTGATACACGATTTTACGCTTTATTTCTATAAAAATTTTGATACTACCGTTTTAAAAGAGATCATTCAATACATTGATACTACACAAGATCATGTAATTCGCACTAGTTTTATCCTTGATAAGGACAAAAAAGTGCCAAGAGTTGAGACAAATTTATTCATTCAAGGAAAAAATTTACAAAGCAATACTATAAAACCGAGAATTTCGATAGGTATAGACGGAACATTTATTAGAAATGATGAGGGCATTGATAAAGAGTTAGAGCGATTGATACGTGATTTTGCAACGTTTGAAACACCAGGATATCGTAATGGTAAAATTGTCAACATGAAATTTTCAGGCATTCTTTTTACCCTTAAATTTGTGGTGGATGCGAATAATACTATCCAATTAGTGAGACTAGGTGAAGTGAAGAAACGAGCGGAACTCATTAAAGAAATTCTTTCAAAACCACTGACAAGATATAGTGTTGGCTACGGAAGTTTTACTCAAATGGATACACCACCATTGTATGAAGAATGTAATACCAAAAGTACACTAGAAAAGCGCAGAAAATGTACGTATGATAAAGTTATAAAGTTTATCCGGAATGAATTGGATATGGATCTCATCAATAAATATGCAAGAAAAGAAAAAGTGTATACTGTAAAAATTACATTAAAAGTATTGCCTAATGGAGAAGTTCAAAAAATGGGAGGAATGCTCAGTGGAGCTCCTATTGAAATGAGAGATCAATTATTTGACATTATAAAAAGAATTCCTGATTTTGATCATGGCGGAATGGACAAAGGAAAAAAGGTACTTACAACTCTTAAACTACAATTAAAAGTAAAAGCAGTACCCAAATACAAAGGCTAATTCACATCAAACTTAAAAACCGTTCCACCCAACAATCCGTTTCCATTGGTTCCTTCAATTTTTCCTAAAAACGTCGTTTGCACGTCAGAGGTAAAGAAGTTTACGGTGATAATTCCATTTTCATCAGAAATCAAATTTGGCGCCCAAAACAAGGTTTTTCGGTTGTCAGGAAACATTCTATCATCTTTTTCATCGTAATTAGGACTGTAAAATTCCTTTTCAGGATACAAGCCTCTAATCTTTACAAAACGATCATTTTCTTGCGCTGTCGGATCATTTCCTTTAAAATAATACTTCACATACGAACCATTATTTAAACGATATGTTTCTCCATTTTCGGGTTTCGGACCTGAATTATGATTGATACAGTTTAAAATATTATATTCAAAACATACATAATCGGTTGAACTCGCTTGAAAATCACCGCCAGAGCCAAAGTTTTTTTTACGCTTTTTAAAACCTGTGAGATTGACTTCTTCTAAGTAATTTGTTTCTGAAAAGCTAAATTTTGAGTCGTATGACGATTGTTTTTTAGACTGCAATGGCATATCATTGATTGGAAAAATGTGCGATTTATACGTTGTAATTTTATCAATTTTTCGAAAAGGATCTTCTACATCAATAATGGTATTTCCTTTTTCTAAGGGAAATAAAATGATATCGGAACCTTGCGCCATCTGATATGCGTATACAGGCAATTCAAAATTTCCCGTTAGACTATCCACAAGCACTTGATGCACCACTTTAGGATATGAAACTTGTATGTTTGCATTAAGCTTACGCTGCAGCCTGCCATCTTCCATTTTTTGAAACGCTTTTCCTTTTAAATATGGAGTAAAAGTGACCTTATTATAATTGGTAACAAGTTGACGTTTATTCCAAACATAATTTCGCCAACCTTGCGTTAGCATCAGCAAGTCTAAATGGGCAGCTCTGTTTTTATTTTTTGGATCGAAATAATAACCAGCTTCATACACATGACCTTTTAATTCTGAAAACAAATAATAATGTGGCATCATGGCGTAATTGTTTATCTTTTCCGCATATAAATGGTCGTGAATACTTAAACTAAAATTAGCAATCGCAGGATTTTCATCTTGGTCTTTTACTTCAAATTTCATCGTGACTTTATCTTTCTGTTGAAACGAACTTTTGGATATTTCTTTTAAAGTCACATGCAGTTTCTGATCTAAATTTGTGTACACCAATCGCTCTGCCAATGGTTGATAGTGCTCGTTAAACACCGTAACTTCGGCAATTCCTTGTGGAAATTTTTCCAAAGGCAACGAAAAAGTAACACGCTCTTTTTCCAAATTAGCTGTTGCCATCCAATAGACAAGTCCGCGATGTTGCGCTCTAATAAATGCTTTTTGAGCTGGAATTCTCTTCGATTTTGTAATGCTAAAATGTATGTGATTTGCGTTTCTTCTATCTACTTGAAGCTTTATGCCTTCGGGTTTAATTTGCGGCAATTCAAAAATACTATCAATGCGTGGTTGTGTTAACTTTACGGTATATTTTTTTTGTTCTTTTGGTGTGAAGTTTAATTTCCCCATGCCGCTGTGAACTGCAGAAAATGATTGTATTTTAGTGCCGTTTTCATACAAAACACCTTTTACTGGTACTGGTCGTCCGTTTGGGTCTAAGGCTTTAAAAGCTAGTGTATTGGGTAAATTTTCTACCAGACTTCCGCCTTCCGGATACATGCCAAACTGAATGGAACTCATGCTTGAAAATGGAATTTCAATAGTGTGCGTTTCTTTTAAATCATCATATTTTACGCGAAGTTGTATAGCAGTTGCTTTTTTACTTTTTTGCGCAGGAAAACGAATGGCAGCAATACCTTCATCGTTGGTTCGTACGCGCATACGGTCTATTTTTTTGTTGCCGTTGTATAAAAATGCTGTCAACGCTGCATTTTTGTAGGGCACTCTGCTTCTTGAAAATACAGAGACTTCTGCGACAATAGGTTCGGTACGTTTGTAGCTTTTTTTAGAAAACTCGGTATCCATCAGAATTTTTGGGATGATACTTTCCTTAATTTGAAAACGTTTCACAGCCAACATATCTTTTGAGTTGCTTTCTAAGGTTTTTTTGGTGTACATAGTAAGTTTGTAAGAACCAGCTTTTAACGTTTCGCCCAAAAACAAATGGCCATCGACAAAACCATTAGTAGCTTCATATTTTTCGCGAAGAATACTTTCATGTTCACCGTCGTCATCTTCTTTGATAAGTTTGGCAAAAACTACGTTGGTTTCTCTGGAAAGTTTCAAGCTATTGCTATGTAAAATGTATGCTTTAAACCATAAATCCTCGCCAGGTTCGTAAATATCTTTGTCTGTGTGAATGTATATGTTTTCTCCAAACTGTTGTATCGCTATACTTTCGGGGATTTTTACCAGTGAATCGGAGTCAATATCATCTAATAATTGTCCATAAGAAAGAAAGCAACTTAACAAGAGTAAGCAACAGAAGGTAGTTTTGTAATTCATAGCATTTTGGTATTTAATCGGTTAGTGTGCTATATGTAAAATAGATTCCCACAAAAATCACACCATATTAATTTACACCAAACTGAAAAACGGTGTTGCCTGTAAACCATTTTCATTTGCTTTTAAAAAGATACAGAATTTATCCCTTTTCCAGTAAATTTAAAAAAAAGATAAGATTATGGCACAAAAAAATCCGCCAAAATTGACGGATTTTCTTCTTTTAATATATTTTCTAGATTTACTTTTTAACTCTTAAATTATTCTTTCGGATTCATCAAAATGGCGGCTTTGTTAAAGTCAGACGCTGCATTAATCACTTCGCGAAACCCTTCGTATTCCGAAATTTCATATTCAAATTCCTTGTAGAATTCTTCAATCGTAATCGTTAGTTTGTTGTCTTTTAATGTATAGTTTGATTCAAATTTACACTTTTGATTGCCTTCTTCATCCAACAACTCTTTCATGATGATAAGCGACTCCAAACCTTCTACTTCATAATCTGACGGAATGGTCACAACAATTTCATAATTGTAACGGTTTGGATATTGCATTTGAATTGGATTCACACGCTTCGTTTCTTGATACAATTCGCTTTGCGTTCCAATCACTTTTCCTACTTGAAAAATATAACTTTCACCAGCTTCTTCAAGAATCGATTCCGAAGTAATCGTACTGCTTACCAAAAATGGCTTGTTGTATTCTAATTGTAACATTTCCTTATTGCTAACTTCGTATTTCTTCACTACTTTATCTTCAATTCCAGAACCTGTTAAATAGTCTTCAAACTCTTTAATTGCTTGCTCAGGCGCTAAATTCAAATACGCACGATTGTTCATTGCCCAATGTCCATAATATTCTTGGTCTTGATCAATTTTTACATATTCCATGTCATCTTCAAACGAAATATTCATATTGCGGACAACGCGACTATAATCGTTGTTTTTCTGTAGAATTTTATAAAAACTAAACTGCTTTTTCTTATTCACAAAGATTCCTGTGTTGCCAAGAATGTTTGGCGGAATTTCACTCAGGCGATAATCCACACGATTTGGCGTAATATAGTTGTAGGTTTTTGGAATGTAAATCAAAAATTCGCGCAAAGACGTCGGATTGAAAAATTCAGAATCAAACTTAAATTCATACACATCTGCGGTAATTACAGGCAAATATTCCACACCAGCAGCTTCTAACAAATGCGCATAGATTTTGATAATTCCCAAATCACTTGCCGATTTGTTTTTGATGATATAATCAATATCCGAAAGTTGTGCATTGTTGTTTTGTACAATGGTATAATTCGTTTTTACGTAATCATCAATCAAATACGCTTTGGTAAAATCGTCTGTTTTTTGATCTTTTAAAAGTGTTTCGGTAATTTTTGCAATCTCAGGATGTACCGTTGTTGGAAACATTCCGTCTGTAATATTGGTCACTACATTGGTCCACAACATGTCATCGGTTACATTTGTGCCAGGTCCAAAACATTGAAAAGCAACATATATTTTATTAGAATCAGGTGTAGCGTATTCTTCTTCAATCATCGGAACAATATTTTCCAACACCAGTTGTTTTCCTTCTCTTTTGTTATACATACGCGCATCGAAATCCGTAAATGCATTGTATACTTTGGCGCGGCCAGGCAATTTTCCATAAATAAAATCGTATTCAAGCTTTTTAATCGGATAGCTTTTCTGTAACGTTTCTCGCCCAAAGGCAGAAAATTCTTTTTCCAATGTATACAGCACTTCAATTTCAGAATCTTTTACGGCACCTTCAATTGCAAAAATCTTAAAATCACCATATTCTTCTACATTTTTCACTTCTTTGATGTTGTCTTTGTTCAGCAACGTCACTTTTCCGTCAGGCGAAATCGTACGCGCTTTAATGTCTACAATGTTGATAACATCATACATAGAAATATATACGGTATTGTGCGTTTTCAATCCTTTTTCGTCATGTACACGGGCAATGGTGTGTGTAGTTTCAAACTTTTGCAGATCGTTGCCAAACTTAGGCACAACATATTCTACCATATATTTTTCCATGATAGCGATGGAAGATTCGTTGGCTTCTTTTTCAGACAATTCGTGTAATTTCGGCTTCTTTGCCCAATCGTATTCTTTGTAGAATTGAGAAAATGCTTGTGTTGTACACAAACACAAAAGGATAACAATAACTGCTCTCATAGGTGTTGATTTACTTTTCAATGATAATACTTTTTTTATAGGCTTTTATTAATTTCTTTACAAAACTATTCCACGCTTCAAAATCTTCTTTCTCTACTCGTAAGGTGTCAATATAGATTTTTTTATGCTGAATGATCTTGCCATCTTTTTGTTCATAATGAATATCAAAACCATAGGCTTTCCCGTCATATTTGATGGGTTTTGGCACCGAAGTCACTTTGTAACCTTCCGGAACGATAAAGGTAGTTGTATATTCTTTTTGAAACTGATGATCAATCTTTTTGGCGTATTTGCGACTTTCAATATCAATCTTTTGTTTCGATAACGCACGATCAATGTTAAGGTTGAGAATCGTTTTAGCACCAATCGTTTTGGCGTAACTTTCAATCTTCAAATCAAACGCCAAGGTCAATGTTTTATATTTTGATTCTAACGGAGAAACTTGAATGTTTTGATACTTCGTTTTGTTATTTCCTAATGCCAAAGTAGTATTTAAAAACTCTTCTTCGGTATTGTCTTTTTTCTTGTACAAATAGTCTGTGACAAAATTTACCTTTTCATAGCCTGTCATCACGCGCTTTTCAGAGGCTTTGATCGCGCCACTTTCAAAGGTAATCGTCGTATTGATGGAAGTTTTACTTTTCTCAGAAGGTTGTACAGGTACTTTTTTCAACACAAATTTTTCTGGCGAAATACCAATCAAAGCTTCTTTTGTTTGTGTAAATGAACTCGGCATGCCAAAATTGACATAACTGTCGGTGCCATCAATAAAAATGGTGTCGTTGTCAATCACCGTTGCGGTAATCATGTGATTGTCTACCATGGGTGTTGGCACTTCGTCATACAAATACGGACGATCGCGCGTTCCAATCCACGTTCGAAACGATGGAATTCCAACACGATTCAACATGACATACAGCAAATTTGCCATGTCTTTACAATCGCCATAACGATTTTTACAAACGCTTGCTGCGCCACGTGGAATAAATCCGCCCAAACCATCTTCAAACGCAACATAGGTTATATTTTCCTGTACCCAATTATAAATGGCTTCCGCTTTTTCACGATCTGTATTATAATTTTTAGCGATGTTTTCTGCAATTTCATATACCTTTTTCAAATCATTTTCATCCACTTGTTTTGCCAAAGAAGCGTACCAACTATACAAATCGGCTACATTATTTAAAATTGGAATTGTTTTCCCTTTTTCGGTGTAATTTTTTATGTGTAAAATGATATGCGGCAAGTGATACAAAGCGGCTTCTGCGTCATCTTCCGACGTGAATTTCACCACGTTTTTGGTAGTCCAAGTGTATATATTACTATTTTTTGTTTCTTCCTTTTTGAAGTCAATCTGAATAGTTTCGGTGTGAAACTCTCTGTATCCAATTTCTACATTCTTCGGAAACTCTATGCGTAACACGGCTTTTTGTGTCGGCGCGAACGTTCCGAAGCGAAACAAACCTAAAAAATGTGGTTCGTTGATGACTTCTTTATATTTTAAATCGGTAATAGCACCTTTCGTCACGCCTGGAAAAGTGAAATTTTTCGTTTGTTGATCGCTATAAAAAATGCCATCATCAAATTCGTGTTTGGTTTCTATATAATCGACTTCTAATTTTTTTCCTGAATCTGGCAAATACGTAATTGCTTCAATATCTTCAATTTTGGTAAAACTATCAAAGCGAAGCATTTCGTTGGCAAAGTACAGTTTGTTAGCAGTTACATATTCTGCTTTCTCGTGAATGCTCTTTACGATTTCAAAATCTCCTTTCTTCAGATTGATCTTAATATCTTCTGTGCGTTCTAGGAAACGGAAATCTTCGGAAGGGTTTTTCTGTGCCAAGCAAAGATGTACTACAAAAAATAGCAGCAGTACGGGGAATTTCAAATAGGATGTCATCATACAGTACAATTTATAAATCGGTGTGGAAAGCTTCTTTTTTCTGAGAACAAAATTTATGTCAAAATATTGTCTTCAAAAAAACAGCACGAACCACTAAATTACTAAAAACTACGCAAGAAATTGTTGATTTTCCGTTGTGAATCTTTAATTTTATAGAACAATTAACAAAAATGATTCCAACCTTTAAAAATATTCATCTAAAGTTTCAATTAGATGGAAATTATTTCGATAAAGAAGCACTGAAAGAAGTCGCATATAGTTTTATAAAAGAAGGAAAACCACACGAACAAACCATTGGAAATTTCTTGATGGATTGGCTTGATGATAAAACATACGTAGATGTGTTTACCTCAGGTTCTACAGGAACACCCAAATTAATTCGGTTGGATAAACAAGCTATGGTACATTCAGCGTTGGCAACAGGCGATTTTTTTGGAATCAATGCGGGCGATACAGCACTGCAATGTTTACCATCGAATTTTATTGCCGGGAAAATGATGCTCGTTCGCGCTATGATTCTAGGATTAAAATTAGACTTGGTGGCTTCAACGTCCAATCCGTTAGCAAAGCTTCACAAAAACTACGATTTCTGTGCGATGGTTCCGTTACAAGTAGAAAATTCGTTAGAAGATTTACACAAAATAAACACTTTAATCGTTGGCGGCGCGCCAGCTTCTGCAGCTTTAATAGCTCGTTTACAAAAGGTTTCTACCAACATATTTGCTACGTATGGAATGACAGAAACCATCACGCATATTGCAGTGAAACCATTAAATCATCTCCCGAAAGGGAAAACAGCAAGCTACAAAACCTTGCCAAATATTCACATCAGTACTGACAATCGCAATTGTTTAGTGATTGAAGCGCCGAGAATTACCTCTGAAAAAATTGTGACAAATGATGTTGTAGAAATTACTTCGGAAACGGAATTTAATTGGTTGGGCAGATTTGATAATATCATCAACAGCGGCGGAATTAAATTGCATCCTGAACGAATAGAGGAGAAGCTCTGTAACTTCATCAATACACGCTTTTTTGTCACTGCTGTAGAAGATACGCAGTTAGGTGAAAAACTCATTTTGATTATTGAAGATACTTTAGAAAATATAAACATAGAAGCATTGCACAAAGCGCTCAAAGACTCCAAAAAACTTTCCAAATTTGAGGTTCCAAAGGAAATTTACACCCTAAAAAGCTTCGTAGAAACCAATACGGGAAAAGTGCAGCGTGGATTGACTTCTGCTTTGATTGATCATTAGCATTTCTCTATCAATTTGTCGATTTGTCTTTTGTTAATTCGTTTGGTTTTTGAAAAGAAAAAGTTAAAAGCAAATAGACGAATATGCAAATAGACAAAAGAAGAAGGAGCAAAGCGACAACACCAAACATCTAAAAGCTAAGCGTCCCAACACCTTAGACTTATGTTCCAATTTCCCTCACCCAAAACACCACTTCCCTCAATGCCAGTTTTTTATCGTAGGAATGATGCCTAGTTTCGTTAGGAACTTTAAAATCAATACGTGATGAAAAAACTCTTAACACTCTGCATATTCTTGATGATTAGTCAAGTTTGGGCACAAAAAATGGAAGTCAGTGGAAACGTAACAGATGAATCAGGACAACCATTGCCAGGTGCATCTGTTCAAATAAAAAACACCAAAAAAGGCGTGACTACCGATTTTGACGGAAACTATAAAATACAAACCGATGTTGGTGCTATTTTAGTTTTTTCGTATGTGGGATTTGCTACACAGGAAATCAAAGTCACACAAGCAACGATAAATGTACAATTGAAACAAGGTGAAAACTTAGAAGCTGTCACTATTGTAGCGTATGGAGGTGCCGTAAATTCTGCAAAAGTATCTTCTGCTATAGCAACATTAGAAGGACATGCTTCCGGAATTAGCATTCGTGGGTATTCAAGTGGTTCTTCAGTGGTAGGCGAGTTGCCAACACCTAAAGAAAAAGCGATAAAGAAGGTAACTCAAAATCAGATACAGTCGGGACAACTTACAGCTGGAGAAATTAATGATATCAACGATTGGGATGAGTGGAAAACAGCGATCAATAAAGAAGAATATCAATATTTTCAAGAAAAATGGAATTTCCATCTGCAGCGAAAAGTGCTCGTTGAAGTAAAAAATGAACTAGAAAAACCTGTCAATAATGTAAAAGTTTCTATCTACACGGAGACCAATAAAAAGATTATGTCAGCTAGAACTGATGTCACAGGGAAAGCATTTGTATTTCTAGATTTTAATGAAATGACTTCAGATGATTACTATAGAATTCAATTGGAATATGATGGAAAAATAAAAGGTAAAAAGGTTACAAAATTGATGAATCAAGTCAATTTTGTTGTCAATACTCAAAAAGAAACAAATAGTATTGACATTATGTTTACCATTGATGCCACTGGCTCTATGGGAGACGAAATAAATTATCTAAAAGCAGAATTGCATAATATTATGGACAGAGTTTCTTTAGATAAAAATATAGCAGAAAAACGGGTAGCACTGACTTTTTATCGTGATAAAGGAGATGAATATGTCGTAAGAGAATATGATTTTGAAACAGACATTAGCCAAGTACAAAATTCATTAAATGAAAACAATGCGAATGGTGGAGGTGATTATGAAGAAGCCTTGGAAATCGCTTTAGAAACCGCCAATAAGCTTACTTGGAATGTAGAAGCAAAATCGAGACTGATGTTTCTAATTTTAGATGCACCACCACATTTTACGGAAGAAACCGTATCAAAAATCAAGCAGCAAATTATATTAGCACAGGAAAAAGGAATTAAAATCATTCCTATAGTAGCTAGCGGAGCAAATAAGAATTTAGAATTTTTAATGCGATTTTTTAGTATTTCTACCAATGGAACCTATGTTTTTTTAACGGATGATAGCGGTATTGGAAATCCACATTTAAAACCAACAAAAGACACATATACAGTTGAAAAGTTAAATGATTTAATCGTTCGATTAATCAAACAAAGTGTGAGTGCGTAAGGTAATATAAGAAGCAATACTTTTTGAGGATGGCATTTCACTCAACAATACAAAGTGTTCCCTCAATATAGGTTTCAAAACAGATATTAAGCGCGTACATTTAAAGTAGAATTAACAAAGGTTGGTTGTTTAGTTGTTTTAGAAAAGCCTAGTAAAATTCTTATATACTAGGTTTTTCTTTTTTTGTTAAAATATTCATAAAAATTATAGAGAATGGCATAGAATTTGTGACTTTTATAGAAGCGAATCTTTGCTTTCTAAAC
>CAZHSA010000038.1:0-18073 GCA_964535135.1 uncultured Kordia sp. | reverse complement strand
AGGAACGACAGGAATACCAAGGTCTTTGATAAATTTTTCTGTTCCTCCAGTAGAGTAAATTGTAATATCTAATGCATGCAGTTTTTCTACGATTGGAGCTAAACCATCTTTGCTAAAAACCGAAATTAAAGCCGATGTTGCTTGTTTTTGGGAATTCATTCGAGTTGAGTTGTTTAAATGTGTTGTGTGAAGCTGCAAAAGTAATAATTACCACTAAAAAAACACGTTCTTTGTCAAATAATTACGAGAGAATTTTAACATAATTGAATATTCTATTGAGAAATGGTAAGATTGAATTAAGAAAAGGCTTTGCAGGCGCAAAAATTATTCGACACTAATTGAAAAATTGTCTACAAATAGTTCTACAGTTTCTGCAGTTGGATTTGCCGTAGCGCCAATTTGAACACGTTCGTAAACTGTAGGTTCTTGTAAGGTGAAATCGATGCCTTCGTTTAGAAAAACTTGCCTAAATATTTCTACGTTTGGCATATTCATTCCAGTGGAGTTGATAACTTCTGTTCCGTTGATAGATAATTTGTTTACACCAGATTCTGTAGTAGACATTGTCATTTCCCATTGAACAGAAACCCATTCATTTCTTGGAAATGCTACACTTGTTTGTTGTAAAGTTGAACCAGAAATTTTTCCTCTTTCGATAGAAAGAAAATCATTTCCGCCAGACATCATGAGTCGAACTCCTGGACATTGGTTTTCCGAACCATAATTATCGCCTACTAATGGATCCCAACAGGAACAACATTCCAGATCAATAAGTAATAGGTTTTCTATAGATTGGTTGCCGTTTATGTAGAAATCGGCACTGATGATAACGTTATCTCCAGCTGCGATGTTGAGTCCGCCTTTTTCAATATCTATTTTGGATAATTGTGAATCTGATTCATAGGCCACAAATCGAATGGCATTTTGACCTTCTGAAAATTCAGTATTCACAATTGAAATTTCATTTGTAGCATTAGAAGGGTTTGTTTGCTGTATGAGAGTCCATCTTGAATTGTCATCAGGAAAAAGTGCTGTAAGCGAATTGTTTTGTGTTTCAAATCCGTCTTCAAAAATAAACTTTTCGGTAGGCGTAGTCACAACACTTTCAGTATTACTTTCGCAAGCAATAAAACAAACAATGATATAAATAAAAATTACGTATTGTGTTTTACTCATATATAGTTAACGTTCAAAATGTTAGATTCTTATAAAGCCTATTTTTAAAAATGTAAAGTTTCCTTGTTAATTATATAGACTACATATTATACACACCTCCATTAATATCTAACGTAGCTCCTGTAATAAATCCGTCATACTCCGAAGCTAAATATAAGACTGCTCGTGCAACATCGGCTGCATTTCCTGCTCTTTGAATTGGAATGCCCGCGATTGTTTTTGCAGCTGATTCTTTGGTGGTATGTGTATCGTGAAACGAAGTGCCAAGAATAAGACCTGGCGCTACGGCATTTACGCGTACTCCATCAGGACCTAATTCTGAAGCTAATGCTCTTGTAAATGTCAAAATTGCACCTTTGCTTGTCGCGTATGCTAAAGAGCCAGCGTGTCCGCCTTTTCTACCTGCAAGTGATGATAAGTTTACAATACTACTGTTTTCATTTTTTACTAAATGAGGTTTCGCTGCTCGTGTGACAAATAGCATAGACGTCATGTTGATGTCCATGACTTTGTGCCAAAAATCAGTTTCGATGTCATTCAACATTTTGCGTGCAACTAAAGAACCTGCATTGTTGATGAGAATGTCTAATCCGCCTAATGCTTCAACCGTTTTGTTAACGAGCGTATTGGCATCTTCTTCTTTCGTTAAATCGCCACTAACGGCAACAGCTTTTAATCCTTTACTTTGCGCATAGTCAACTAATTTGGTGGCAGTAGCTGCACTTGAAAAATAGTGAATTGCAACATGTGCGCCGCTTTCAATGAAGTGTTTTGTAATCGATTCTCCGATACCTTGCGCTCCAGCGGTGATAAGTACTTTTTTGCCTGTTATTTTTGTGTTTTTCATCTTTTAAAAGTATTCAACGTGTTATTTTTTTATAATATGTTTTGATAGTTTATAAAAATGGTCTTCCATCATTTTTTGTGCAAGAGCACGATCTTTTGATTTAATGGCTTTATAAATATTTTCATGCTTTTCTATTTCAGATACTACTTCGTCGCCTTCGCAAACAGTATCGCTGTCATAAGCTGCAAGAATTGGTGGTGTAATTAAGAGCATTAGTGTTAATAAGGTATTGTTTTTACTAGCTTTTGCAATTGCTAAATGAAATAACAAATCTTCTTCTAAATGGTTTCCTCCATCAATCATTTTCTCCTTAAATGAATTTAAAGCGTCTTCAATACTTTGTAAATCAGTTTCCGTTCTTCTTTCTGCTGCCAAGCAAACCGTTTTTAATTCTAAGGTGATTCTGGTTTCTACCAATTCGTTGAAGGAAGGAATGTCAAGCGCAATGATTTCATTCACAATTCCATTAAAACCAATTAACCCAATGTTTAAAACCGTTCCGCTTTGTGCTACAGATTTTAAAACTCCATAAAATTCTAGTTTGCGAATGGCTTCTCGTATTTGATTCCTGTTTACGCCAAATTTTTCAGATAGGATTCTTTCTGAAGGCAATTTGTCTCCTTCTTCTAGACTCTTAGCATTTACCAGGTCTCGAATTTTTGCAATTAGATCATTTTGTAATGATTTTTTTTGGTTTTTATCTGTTAGACTAATCTTCATAGGAATCAATTTTTAGAAATATTCGGTCAATGCTACAACTCCGTTAAAGGAAATCACTAAAGAGAAAAACATTGCTGCGTACAGTCCAAGATTCACCCAAATACTTGTTTTATATTCTTTCATTATTTTTTTATTATTGACTAATAGAATAATACCAAGAATAACCGCAGGCAATACAAATACATTGAATACTTGCGATAATATTTGAATTTCAATAGGATTTCCACCAAAAACAGGACCGATTAAAGCCACCAAACAAGCAATAAAAGTTACAATTCTAAACTGTTTTGAATTGGTGTCTAACTTCCCTGATTGATAATCTGCCAATAATAATGGCGCTATTAAGAGACAAGGAAAAATAGAAGATAATCCAGCGCTTAAAGCACCGAAAAAGAAAATAGTTACTGCCCATTTTCCAGCTACAGGTTCAAGCGTGTTTGCCATGTCTAATACATGATTGACTTCTTTTCCATCATAAAAAAGTGCGCCAGCAGCAACGGCCATTATGGTACCACTGATGATAAATATTAAGATAGCAGCTACTATGGAATCTCTTTTTTGTTGTTTTAAATTTTTGATGGTCCATCCTTTTCCTTTTACAAATAAAGGTCTTGATAGAAATGTTGCGGCAGCCATAGTGGTTCCTACAAACGCAGCTACTAACATTTTTCCGCCAGGAACATCTGGTATTGAAGGGATTAATCCTTTTATAACATCATTTGGAAGTGGGTTTACAAAACATAACGAGAAAATAAACGAACATCCCATCAATGTTACGAATATGACTAGGATTTTTTCAAAGAACGAATACTTTCCTATAAGCATGAGCAAGTAAAAAACAACAATAATTACAATCGCAATTGTTAGCACAAACATGTATTTATGATCGCTAATGCCTTCAAAATTGACTGCTAATATTTCGTAAATGATGTTGGATGAAATACCCAAGATTCCCATCAAAGAATTCCATTGTCCAAACGTAATTCCTACGATAATTAAGATGGCTAATATTTTCCCGTATTTTAAATGTTTTTTAAAACCGTATAAAGCTGTATCGCCCGTAATTAATCCATAATTTCCATACGCAAACATTAAAATTCCAGAGAATAAACAACTTAATAATAGTACCCAAAGCAATTGCATATTAAACTTGCTACCAGCTACAATCATAGAAGTTACACTGCCAGTACCAATTGTATAACCTATCGCAAAAATACCAGGTCCGAATGCTAAAATGATTTTAATGATTTTCTTTAGAAAAGAACTCTTGTTATCAGAAACTGCCATAGTTTATTGTTTTTAATAGATTAGTTTTTATTCCAATGCGTGTGATAAAATTTTCCAGAAGCATCATCTTTTCTTTGATAGGTGTGCGCTCCAAAATAATCTCGTTGTGCTTGAATTATATTTGCGGATGAATTGGCTTTTGAAAAACTGTTCAAAAAACTAATTGCATCGGTTAAGGTTGGAATTGCTATTTCGTTTGTAATTCCTTCAGAAACTACTTTTTTTATAGAAGGTTTTAAAGCTTGCAATTTTTCAAGTATATCGGGTTCGTGCAATATATTATCAACCGTTTTGAAAGTTGTGACTAAAGACGTCATTAAATCTGATCGGATGATGCAACCATTGGTCCAAATTCTTGCAAGTTCACTTACATTGATGTTCCAGTTGTAACGGTTTGAAGCTTCTTTGATCAATTTGAAACCTTGGTAATGATTGATGATTCTTGCAAATTGATAGGCTTTTAAAATATCTTCTTTGTGTATGTTTAAAGAAAGGTTGTTCGTATTAAAATGTGTACTTAAGGCAATTCTTTCTTCTTTAAAAAAAGAAATGTAACGTGCAAATAGGGAAGAAGCGATCATTGTACTCGGAATGCCCAATTGAGCTGTGGCAATCGTAGTCCAATTGCCAGTTCCTTTGTTTCCTGCTGTATCCATAATTTTATGAATCAACCAGTCTTCACCGTCTTTTTTTCGTAAAATGTCTATGGTAATTTCTAGCAAATAACTGTTTTCAATTGCTTTCCAAGATTCTAGAATAGCAGCAATTTCATCTGGATTGTTCCCTAAATTCTTCAGTAACGTAAAAACTTCTGCAAGCAATTGCATTTCTGCATACTCAATTCCGTTATGAACCATTTTTACAAAATGGCCACTACCTTCAGGTCCAATATAAGTACAACACGGCAGATTGTTGTTGTCTTTTGCGGCTATTTTTTCTAAAAAAGGCTGTACTTCTTTATACGTTTTTTTAGTTCCGCTAGGCATTATGGAAGGTCCGCGCAAAGCGCCTTCTTCGCCACCAGAAACTCCTGCGCCAATAAAATAAATGTTTTTAGACATCAAGTAATCATGACGTTCTTTCGTTTTGTTGTAGTTAGCATTTCCACCATCAATTAAAATGTCGCCTTCTGTTAAATGGGGCAATAAATTTTCAATTACTAAATCAATAGTTTTCCCTGCATTCACCATCAACATTATTTTTCGAGGTTTTTGTAGAGAATTTACAAAGGAAGCGATATCGTCAAATGGAAGTGCCGTAGCTAATTCGGGGAATTCATTTTTAAAACTAAGCGCTATATTTTCTTCTTTACCAGCAACATGTCTGTTAAATAATGAAAGTTTTATACCATTATTGGCTAGGTTTCTACTCAAACTTTTTCCCATCACACCTAATCCGAACAAACCAAATTCAGATGTTTCGCTAAGCTGTTTTTTTATAATTTTCACAATATGTTCTGGAGATTTTTCCACGTTAATTTTGATCGCATTTATCGGTTCTTCTAAGGTGTCAAATTGTGATTTTAGAAGTTCTGAACTCATGAAATGATTTTTTCTATTGTCTAATCGTTGTTTAATTTGATCGAAAGTCCCGTGTAGAAAAACCCATTCGGAATATTGTTCTATTTGATGATTTAAAATAGCTCGGTACGCTTGTTTTAAGGCTGAACAAATAATGATACAACTCTTCTTCGCTTTTACATGTTTTACAGCCAAATCGTGCAAACTCTGAAGCCAATCGTATCTATCAGCATCCTGTAATGGTTTCCCTTCTAACATTTTTTGAATGTTCTCTCTAGGATGAAAGTCGTCTCCGTCAAAAAAAGGAATTTCTAATTTTTTGGATAACAAGTTTGCGATGGTGCTTTTTCCAACACCTGAAACACCCATTATAAAAATGATTTTGGTTTTCATTCTCTGAGATTACAAATAGTTTAAAATTGGTTACCCAATCTGGTTAACCAAATATAGTTTTTTATTTTTAATTGTTTTTTTTTTGAAAAAATAAAAACCTTGAAGCGTAAGTTGTGTGTGAATTGCCTTTGTGTAGAGTAATTGGTGTAAAAAAAGCTGAGATACATATAAAATTATGTATCTCAGCTTTTATGATATTTTGAAAGAAGTCAGGTTTATTTTTAAATGAGGTATTACTTCGAAAGTATCTCCGCCACCTTCGCATTGATGAATTCCAAAAATTCTTCATCTTCTTTGGTAAAAGGATCTGGCGTGTGCGAGTCAATGTCAATTTGCCCAATGTTTTCGCCATTTACGAATAATGGAATCACGATTTCTGCTTTCACGTGAATGCTGCACGCAATATAATTGTCTTGTGCTTTTACGTCAGGAACTAAGAAGTTTTCATTAGAAACTGCGACTTGTCCACAAATTCCTTTTCCAAACGGAATGATTGTATGATCGGTTGGTTCGCCTGCAAAGGCACGTAATTTTAATTCAGGTTTGTTACCGTTTTTAAAGTAAAATCCAACCCAATCATAATGCTTAATATTTTCCTGTAAAAGTTCACATATTTTCGTCATGCGATCGTCTACAGAAAGTGTTTCGTTAGCAATAATGGTTTCAATTTGGGGTTTGTATGTTGTAAATTTCATGCGTATTTTATCTTAATTTGGACAAAAATAGTCGAAAAAAATCGAATTCCCTTTCACGAAATTGTGAATAAAACAGCATGAAAAATGAATTCGACAAATTTTATAGAAAATGTGATATTTTCAATGCTTTTACTGTAAGTTTGTAACACTTGATATCATCTGTATAATTGTGTTCAAAAGCATTCAAAAATATAAATCAGCCTTAGGTTTTATTGTCAAATTCTTTGTCGTATACGCGATATTGACTTATGCGTATAGTCTGTATTTAGCTAATTTTGAAGGCGAACCCGATGGTGTAACGCGCATTGTAGCCAATCAAACAAAGAGTGTTATTACGACATTAGGATATGAAGCCAATGTGGAAGTGCACGAATCAGAACCTACAATGAAATTGTTAGTACATGGCAATTATGTGGGCAGAATTGTAGAAGGTTGCAATTCCGTCAGTGTGCTTATTTTGTTCATTACATTTGTGATTGCCTTTACGGGAAATTTGAAAAACACGGTACTTTTTATTCTTGTGGGAAGCATCTTAGTGTATGTTGCCAATTTGTTGCGCATTGTCATTTTAGGAATTGGATTGTACAGTTTTCCTGATCAAGAATATCTATTGCATCAAATTGTGTTTCCAACGATTATTTACGGAATGGTGTTTTTGTTGTGGATGTTTTGGGTTCAAAAATTTTCAAAAAAGTAGATGCAAAAAGCTTGGAAATATATCGCTATTGGATTCCTTTTCGGATTACTCGTGTTAATCAGAGCATTCGAGAATGAACTTTTTTATGATCCATTTTTAAACTTTTTTAAGTACGATTACTTTCAAGGAACGATTCCCGAATACGAAACATGGTCGCTCTTTTTACATCATTTGTTTCGGTACGGTTTGAATATGCTAGTTTCCTTAGGCATCATCTATATTGCGTTTGAAAATAAGAGTGTTGTCAAGTTTTCACTCGGACTGTATGTATTTGCTTTTGTGCTATTGGTGTCGTTTTATTTCTATTTAATTAAACACGATTTAGCTGAAGATTACCTACTCACGTTTTACGTACGCCGCTTTCTAATTCAACCGCTTTTTGTGTTGATTTTACTGCCAGCATTTTACTATCAGCGGAAAATTAAGCATGAGGAATTTTAGACTTGCTTCTCGCTTAGATTTTGTCTGAAAATATTCGTCAAGCTGTACTTGATTCAGCTTCCCATAATCATTAGCAATATTTTTAGTGAGATTCTGAGTCAAGCTCAGAATGACGGTTCCAGTAAACAAGGTAATAAAAGCTACATACGACATTCGAAAACTTCATAGACACGCTTAACTTTAGACTTACTTAGATTTGTTAGATTTTCACTATGTCATGTCGAGACATCTTAGAAACGCTACTAATTCCTAATACCCAAAACCTAAAAAACTATTCATCTTCTTCAAGAATAAAGGTTCTTTTTTCAGAAATCAAGCTGCCATCTTTTGAAATTCCTTCAATAAACATGGTGATAGCTTTTACTTCTTTGTGTTTTACGATAAAATTAAAAGGACCTCGTCGCGGAATTGCAATAGTGGGTTTCCAGTCAATGGTCGCAAATTTTTGATACGTTTCGCTTGTGTGCGATTGGTATTTGGGTTCGTAATATAGTTTTGCCGCACTATACCCAATTGGCGGTGTGTATAGCACATACGATTCTCTTCTTCCTTTTTCGGTAGGTGTAAGTGGTGTTTTTCGGGTGTAAATCTTAATCACACCGCCAATTCCACGAACTCCATAACCTTGTCCTGTTTTATTGACCACAACTCGGTCTACATTTGCAGTAGAAAAATGGCGTAAAATACTAAAGTCCGATAATGGTGCATCATCTATGAAGATTAGAGGCGAAATATACCCTGGCGGATCTCCTGCCTGTATAGTAAGTCGCTTTCTTGTAAAAATATCTACTCTATTCGGATCTCTTGGATGATCGAATACATCATAACCACTATTTTCAATAATGTATTTTACCTCTGGATATTGTAAATATTCTTTCACGCCAATTTTAGTCACTTTTGCATTGACCATCATAGGATCTATATTTTCTTCTTCTTTATTGTTGTTTTCACCTTTTAAAAGGACAGCATCCAATGCTTCTGCATCTTTAGGAAAAAAACCATCGGGTAAGGTAAAAATTTCGTTTTTGTTTAAAAAGGAACGATCAATTCGAGCATTTTCTGGAATTTGATCTTCTTCACTGCTGGCGTTATACGTTAAATATAGTTTGGGTTTGAGGAATTTTTTGTTGAAATCAACCACCGAAAAGCGAAGCGCTTCATCCGCCTGCGGGAATAAATTTTTAATTGTAAATTTTCGTTCTTTATCTATCGGAATAAAGCGAGCAGGATGTTTTTTAGTATCATGCAAAAATACTCCTTTTACGCGTTTTATGGGGAAATTTAGAATGCCGCTGATCGTAATTCCTTGTTCAATGTTTTGTTGTTTGGGAGCTTTTTGAAAAATCGTTGTCCAGTCGTATGCGCTCCAACCTTGTGTAATTAATAAATCATCTAATGCTTTTTTCTTGGTTTTGGTGGTGTTTGGAAAATAGTATTTCGGATTTTCAATTTCGCCACGAACATACGGTTTTAGGTAAAAACTGGAGTATATATTGTGTGCAGGATTGTAGGCTTCTGTCGTTTCTGGCAAAATAGAAATGCTCACATTGGCATCCAAAATTCCCGATCTTCTTTTGATAAGATATATTGAAAAGTCAGAGTATTCGTTTTCAGTTTCCCCTTTTTTAACAACCACAGAAAGATTTTTGGCTGTTTTTCTATTAAAAAATAAACGTTCTAAGATAGGAATCTTGCCGTCAAATAGTGTAATTGTATTTACACCATTAAACAATCCACTTCGCCCAATAGTTAAGATCACTTTTTCTGTGTCTTGAAACGAAAAAGACATCGAGCGTGCTTTTCCATCTTTGTGAATGAGTAAGGTGTAATCTTTGGAAATTATAGCGCGCAATGTTTCTTTATTGGTAAGTAGCGCAATTTTAACACTGTCTGTTTCCATGTTGTTCACGCGGATGGTGATGCCTGTGTCTTTCGCTTTTGGCAAGCTTTGTTGTATTGTTTTTTCTTCTTCAAAAGTAATGTCTGCCGTATATGGACTATTATTTTTTGGCGTGAATTGAAATGTGCCAATTCCATACGTATTACTTTCAAAAGTGGTTACTTTTTGATTGTTTTTATCATAAATAGTTCCCCGTGCAAAAGCACCTTTCCCTTCTTGATTGATCGCTTTAAATGCAATGGTGTTTTCAACATCTTTCACTAAATGGCCACCTTCTGGCAAAAACTGAATGTCGTAGTTTTTTGTTGTATTTTTTGTTGTTTCAGTAGGCGCGTTGGTTCCGTACAGCGTAATTTCCTCTATAAAAATATTGGGCGATTTTGTATCAATCATGTGTTGTGTCGCCGCTTTTATATAATATCGTCCAGAATTTAATTCTTTGTCCAATTCGAAATTTCCAGTAGCAAATCCGTTTTCAATATGAACAAGTTTTTTGGAAACTTGCTTACCGTTTATATCATACAATCCAACATATAAGTTGCTAGATTTTGGTGAAGATTTTCCATCACGTTGACTAAACGTATATCCTTTAAACCAAATTTCTTCTCCAACCAAATAACTGGTTTTGTTGAGGTGAAGAAAGACAGCTTCTTCATCGGAATATTTAAAATGTTCTTGATAATTTTCACGGATAGAAGTGTTCATTTGCGAAAATGCACACCATGAAAAGCACAGTAAAGTGAATACAAAGCAATATCTTTTTTTCATAAATATAGGTTCTACAGTTTAAATTCTTTTTTAAATATCTTCACAAATTATAGTGATAGATATGTGCATGAATCTTACTGGGAACAATTCACTTTCGAGGAGTTTTACATAAAAGCAAGCAACTATTACGGTTGCGCAATAGTTGCTTGTTTTACGCATCTCCTTAAAGATACTACTTTTTTTTATTTTATGTGAAAAAAACTAGCGTACTTGAATTGTTTTTCGTTCTGAAATGAGTTCTCCACTTTCTGAAATACCTTCAATGAAAAGCGTTACGTTTTTTGTGCGCGTATCATAGATCTTGAAATTGGCAGTTTCCGATTTGTTCAATTTGAGTGCTGGAATCCAAGAAATGGTACCATATTTTTGAAACGTATTGTCTAGATACGAAGCATATCTTGGTGCATAGTATTCTTTGGTTGGCGAAAATGCTTGTGGTGCTTTTGTGCTGGCGTACATTTTTTCACCAGGACCTTTTTCGAAGAGCGGCGTTTGACGTGAGTAAATTTTAATAACGCCACCAAAACCAGCATTCATTCCTTGTCCTTGTCCCGTTTTGTCAATAACTATTTTTTCAACATTAGCAGTCGATAATCCATATAAAATTGTCAAATTGGTCAATTGCGCACCATCATAAAATACAAGCGGCGTTGCTCTTGGTCGTCTTCTGGTAAAGATGGAAATTTGTCCTAGATTTTCATACACATCATATCCGTTGTCAACAATAAAATCAGTCACATTAAAATAACGCTCATAGACTTCTTTGGTGACTTTGGTAATTTTTGCGTTCATCAAAATCGGATCTTTTTCTTCTCGCTTTTTCTGTACTTTAATAACAACTTCGTCTAATTGTTGTGAATTACTGCTCACAAAATTTTCAGGCATTTGAAAAGTGGATGCGTTTGCAAATACCGCTGTTTTTTCCTGTAGTACTTCTGGCGCAATTTGATCATCACCATCTGCTACTTTAAAGCGCAAATACACACTTGGTTTTTGAAACATGCCTTTTTTATTCATATAAGAAAACCGAATTTCTTCTCCTTTTTCTAAAAACAGATTTGACAATGTAAAACTTTGATTCTTGTCTACATCAATAAAGCGTGCAGGATGATTTTTCGTCGCATAAAAGAACAAGCGATTTATGCCTTTTGTCGGGCGATTTACTTTTCCAATAATGGTAATTCCATTTTCAAAACGATTGGAGCCATTTGGCTTTTCTTCAAATATATTTTTCCAATCATATCGGCTCCAGCCTTGCGTTAATAATAAGATGTCTAGTTCGTATTTCTTTTTACGATCCATGTTTCTAAAATAATATTGCGGATTTTCCAATGTACCTTTTATGTGTGGTTTTAGATAGAAATATGACGCAATATTATGTCTTGGTTTGTAACTTTTAGTCACTTCTGGCAACACTGAAATGCTCAGATTCATGTTGTCTTGTAATTGCGATTCGTTGATTGAAAATAGAATGGAATCATTTACAGTGCTCACTTTGGCAATGTTGAGTGCTGTTTTTTTCAAAAAGTAATCGTTAAAAAACAAACGTTCTACAATAGGCGTATTGTCTTGAGTAAATACCGTAATAGTGTTTACACCTTTAAATAAATCTTTCTTGAGTATGGTAAGTACTTTTTCAGGCGTTTCATCAAAAGAAAAGTCAATAGTTTTCTGTTTTCCATTTTGGTGAATCAACACTTTGTATTTTCTAGTTGAAAATTTTGCTAACGTGGCTTCATTGGTATGAAAGTTCAGCATGATTTTATCTTGAAACGGATCGTTTAGCGTGAGCGCAATCCCTTTTTCTTTCGCTTTTGGTAATACTTGCGTGATTTCTTTTCCTGTTTCAAACGTAATTTTAGCAGTATACTGTTCATTTGCTTTTGGGTTGATAAGGAATTTACCCAAACCGATTCCATTTGTCTCAAAAGAGATAATTTCTTTTTGATTGCCATCGTAAATGACTCCTGTTGCCAACACGCCATTTCCTTCTGTATTGATGACTTTAAAACCTACAGTATTTCGCGTGTCTGCCACTAAATTTCCACCTTCCGGAAGAAATTGAAAGTCATAACTTTCGTTGGCTTCCAACGCATTTTTTTCGATAGGTTTTTCCGATAAGATTTCAATTTCTTGAATGAACGCATTGCTTTCCTTGAAATTTTTCATCCAATTGGTTTCCGCTTTTACAAAATAAGTGCCAGAAACAAAGGTAGAATCAATCAATATGTTTCCTTTGGCAACACCATTTTCAGCTCTGAACAATGCTTTTTGTACTTGCGTTCCTTGCGCATCATATATGCCAACATGAATATTGGTTGTTGCTTTTGAAGTTAGTTGATTTTTTTGATCGTACGCATAGCCTTTTAACCAAATTTCTTCTCCTTGTAAATAGGTGGTTTTGTTTAAATGTACATACAACGCTTCTCTTGGTAAGGTAAAATACGCGGCATATTCATCTTCAACTTTTTTCTGTTGTGCATAACTACTCACCGAGCTTCCCAGAATGAATAGCAGTAAAAATAGATAACTTTTTTTCATAGTATGTGGTTTTAATGTTTGGTTAGTGTACCACAAAAAGAATACCATCATCCTACATTTTTATAACGAATTGATGAAAGTTTTTTCTCAGTTTCTAAAGTACGATTTTTGACTGCCGAAAAGACGTTTTCTATATTAAAAAAAAGCTAAAGTTTTATGTCGATTAGTATGATTTCAATAGATTTTGCGTGCTTTTAGCGGACTTTAATAGTTTTTTGTTCAGCAATTAAAGTACCATCTTCCGAAATTCCTTCAATAAATAAAGTTACATTCTTGGTGTATGTGTCATATATTTTAAAACTCGTTGGCGTTTTGGTATTGAGTTGCACTGTAGGTAGCCATGAAATCGTTCCATATTTTTGAAACACAGGATGTAAATACGATGCATAGTTTGGCGCATAATATGTTTTTCCTTTGGTGAAAGATTTGGTCGTTTTTGCCGCTATGTAAATATAATCTTTGGCAGTTTGTGCAAACATCGATCGTTCACGAGTATAAATTTTTATAATACCATCAGATCTTCCTCCGTTAAACGGAATAATGTTGTATCTGTCAATTTCAATGCGTTCAATATTAGCCAGTGACATATTGTATAAAATACTCAAATTAGGATCTCGAATTCGGAAATTATTCAAAAATACTGAAGGTTTCGGTCTTTTTGAAGCTCTATGTGAAATAGAAACACCTCCGCCGCCTTGTGTAGCATTGAATCCGTTAAAGTTTAAAAATTGTACAATATTGTAATACATGTAATAGGTTTCTTCAGTGACATCCGTTATTTCAGCATCAGCCATAAATTCGTCTAAAAATGTATATTTTGGATTTTCAGCTTGCAATACAATGGTATCAAGCGCTTCTGCTTTTTCAGTAAAGAAATCTTCTGGCAAAGTAAAGTCTGCCGTTTTCAAAATATTTTTTGTTTCTCTTAAATAGGTGTCAGCAATTTTATCTTTTTTCTCCGTGACTTTAAATCGAAGATACATGCTCGGTTTTTTAAACACGCCTTTTTTGCCCATATACGAAAAGCGAACCTCTTCATCTTCTTCTAAAAATAAGCCTGATAATTCAAATTTTTGATTGTCATCCAAGTCAATAAATTGTGCACTGTGATTTTTTGTAGAATAAAAAAAGAGTTGTTTGATGCCCGTTTTCGGTACATTAACACGTCCAGAAATCGTAATTCCGTTTTCAAAAGGATGTCTTGCCGTTGGTTTTTTTCCAAAAATGTCTTTCCATTCATAGCGACTCCAACCTTGTGTCAGCAATAAAATGTCTAACTCATACTTTTTCTTTCGATCCATGTTGTGGAAATAATACTGCGGATTTTCCACAAAACCACGTACATGCGGTTTTAGATGAAAAGTAGATATGATATTGTGTTGTGGTTGATAGCCTTCAGTACTTTCTGGCAATACAGAAATACTCACATTTGCGTTTTCTGGGAGATTCAACGTGTTTATTGACAAGAGAATTGAATCTTGAATTGTATTGAGTTTTGCAACGTTGATCGCAGCTTTTTTGATGCCATTATCATTGAAAAACAAACGTTCTAGGATCGGGTTTTGATCGTTATCAAATACCGTTACTGTATTAATTCCTTTAAACAATTCTTCTTTTTTGATGCGAATTGCTTTTTGCAACTTGTCAAATTGTAGCGCAACTGTTTTAAGTTTTCCATGTTGATGAATGAGTACTTTATAGGTTTTAGTTGGATTTTTTTGAAGTGTTTCTTCGTTCGTGCTAAAATCAAGAATTACATCGTTTTCTTTGAGACCTTGTAATATTAAAGAAATGCCTTGTGCTTTAGCTTGTGGCAATATTTTTGTGATTGTACCTCCGTTTTCAACGGTAATTTCAGCAGTGTATTTTTGACCTTTTTTTGGGTGAAATAGAAATTTTCCCATGCCTAAGGTGTTGCTTTCAAACGAAGCTATTTGCTTTTTCTCCTGATCGTACACAACTCCAGAAGCGGAAACACCTTTTCCATCATGAGCAATTACTTTAAATCCAATATTGTTTTGGGTATTAGCTAAAATATGTCCGCCTTCAGGCAAGAATTGAAAATCGAAACGTGCTTTTTCGGTAGCTTTTTTTTCAGTGAGGCTAGCATCTGTTATGACTTCAATTTTTTGGATAAACGCATTGTCTTCCTTAAAATTTTTCATCCAATTGGTGTCTGCTTTTACATAATACGTTCCTGCTGAAAACGTAGAATCAATGACGAAGTTTCCATGAGTGATACCATTTTCAGCGGCAAATAAGGTTTTTTTGAGCTGATTTCCTTGTGCATCATAAATACCAACGTTGATATTGGTGGTCGCTTTTGAAGAAAGTTGATTTTTTTGATCGTATGCATAGCCTTTAAACCAAACTTCTTCTCCTTGAAAAAATGTGGTTTTGTTTAAATGAAGGTGTAGCGCCTCTCGCGGAAGTTCAAAATAGGATGCATAAGTTGCTTCTACGGTTTTCTCTTGACTGAAAAGTGGTATAATGCTCAGTAAAATAATTGATAGAAAAATGTACTTCTTTTTCATACGCATCGGTTTAAGTTAAATAATTCGCTCGCAAACGTTTAGTATGAACTTTTGCGAGCATACTGATTAACGCACTTGAATGGTTTTTTTCTCAGAAATTAAAGTGCCATTTTCTGAAATTCCTTCAATAAATAGCGTCACATTTTTTGTGTATGTATCATAAATTTTAAAAGTGGTTGCACTATTTGTATTCAATTGTACTGTTGGCAACCATGAAATGGCTCCGTATTTTTGAAATACAGGATTTAAATACGACGAATAATTAGGCGCATAATATTTTTTACTTACAGCAAATGGAGTAGGAGCAGCAGCTGAAATATAAGGCGCTTCAGATTCTAATGTGTTAAATAGTGATACTTTATGCGTATAAATTTTTATGACACCAGAGGTTTGCTCAATACTTGGAGCTACACTATATCTATCAAAGACAATGCGTTCAATATTGGCTAGTGATAAATTATATAATACATTAAAATTGACTAGGCGTGAATCGTTGAGGAATACAACAGGCGATCCAGCTCTTGCAATTATAGACTCAATAATTACTTCACCATATATGGTTTGTTTAGCATCGAATCCATGGTTATTGAGATAATCTGCTACATGGTTGTGAAGTTTGTATTCTTCCAGCGTAATTTCTTTGACTGTTGGATTAAGAAGATAAAAGCGACTGTATTTTGGTTTCTCTTTTATGGTGCTAAGTTTTACTGTTTCAAGCTTCTCCGCTTTTTTATAAAAGAAATCTTTTGGAACGGTAAAATCGGCAGTTAGTGTTTTTGTATTTTTAGTACTGTCTAAGTAAATTTCCGAAATTTTATCTTCTTTACTATTGGTTAAAAATCGCAAATACATACTCGGTTTTTTCATAACGCCTTTTGGTGCAATGTAGGAGAATCGGAGTTGTTCGTCTTCTTCTAAAAATAAGCCAGCGATTTCAAATTTTTGATCCTTGTCTAAATCTATAAATTTACTATTATGATTTCTTGTTGCGTGTAAAAATATTTGTTTTACATCAGTTGCAGGTCGGTTTACACGTCCAGAAACGGCAATTCCATTTTCAAAACGATACTTGTTGGCAGGTGTTTCTTCAAAAATGTTTTTCCATTCATAACGACTCCAACCTTGTGTGAGTAATAAAATATCAAGTTCGTATTTTTTCTTTCTGTTCATATCTTGAAAATAGTAATGTGGATTTTCCACAAAACCTCTTACATATGGTTTGAGATAAAAGTTAGAAAGAATGTTGTGTTGTGGCTGATAACTTTCGGTAATTTCTGGTAACACAGAAATACTCAGATTTGCATTCTTATTCAAGTTAAGTGCTTCTACAGATAATAAGATAGAATCTTTCTCTTCGCCAAGTTTTGTGATGTTTACGTCTGTAAATTTAATTCCGTGATCGTTAAAAAATAAACGTTCTAGAATCGGATTTTTATTGTCATCAAAAACAGTTACAGTGTTGATTCCTTTAAATAATTCCTTTTTTTGAATACGAATCGCCTTTTTGATTCCGTCAAATTGTAAAGGAATTGTTTTGAGTTTTCCATTTTGACGGATGAGTACTTTATAGGTTTTATTCGGATTGTTTTCGAGTGTGGCAGTATTTGTATTAAAATCTAAAATGATGTCATTTTTAGCGAGACTTTGCAACATTAGTGAAATTCCTTGGGTGTTTGCTTTTGGAAATTCTTTTGTAATCTTGGCACCATTTTCAAGTGTAATTTCGGCAGTGTATTGGAAATCTTTTTTAGGATGAAATAGAAATTTTCCCATGCCCAAGGTATTGCTTTCAAAGGAAGCCACTTGCTTTTTGTTTTGATCGTACACAATTCCAGAAGCCGTAACACCTTTTCCATTATTATTAATGACTTTAAAGCCAATATTATTGATGGTATTTGTGACGATATGTCCACTTTCGGGTAAGAATTGAAAATCAAAACGAGCTTTTTCAGTTGCTTTTTCTTGGTTGAGATTTTCAGTAGTAATGATTTCAATTTTTTGGATGAACGCATTGTTTTCTTTAAAGTTTTTCATCCAATTGGTTTCCGCTTTCAAGTAGTATATTCCAGCGGTAAAAGTAGAATCAATGGCAAAATTTCCGTTAGTTACACCATTTTCAGCAGCAAATAATGCTTTTTTGACTTGATTTCCTTGTGCATCATAAATTCCGACATTGATATTGGTGGTAGCTTTTGATGAAAGCTGATTCTTTTGGTCATATGCATAGCCTTTGAACCAAATTTCCTCTCCTTCAAAAAATGTAGTTTTGTTCAAATGAATATGTATTGCTTCTCTAGGAAGTGTAAAATAGTCCGAGTAAGCTTCTTCTACAGTTTTTTGTTGGCCGAAAAGTTGACCAATACTTAGTGAGATTAATAATAAAATTACGTAGTTGTTTTTCATGGTAATCGGTTTAAGTTAAAATAGTTTATTGGTAACATAGTTCACTGTTTTGGTATTGAGAACTATGCAAACGTCATAGTGCCTAACGCACTTGAATGGTCTTTCGTTCCGAAATTAAATCGCCATCTTCTGAAATTCCTTCAATAAATAG
>CAZHSA010000037.1:0-18126 GCA_964535135.1 uncultured Kordia sp. | reverse complement strand
GACACCAATTTTTCCATCCAAGCCACCATTTAAGGTAAAATCATCGCCATCGCGGAACGGATTTCCATTTTCTTCAGGATACGTATCGTATTGTGAGACAATGTAGGGTTGAATTTCTACTTGTTTTTGAGGAATGATATTTTTCAAACCGTGCAATTCGCCAAATTCACTTACCCAACCTGGCGCATCTAGTGGAATTCGTTGCCACGTAGAACGTTCTTCTTTTCTAAAAAAACGACGCTGCACTTGCAATCCCCAAATTTGTTCTTCACTTTTTCCAAAACGCAATTGACTGAACGGAATTTTCATTTCGGCTGTCCAACCTTCACTATCAACATTCGTTTTTGTATACCAAATTGGATTCCAGCTTCCGTCCCAATTGTTACCATTATTCGAAATAAACTCATCGCCTTTTACGCCCGCTGCTGTGACGGTAAATGAAAAACCCGAACGCAAATCGTGGTAGCTGTCTATATTGATCTCTACCCAATCGCCATCAAAACCATCGCGACGTGACAAGCGTTTTACAATTTGATCTGGGTTTTTGTCAATAGCACGTACTGCGACATATAAAAACTTCGCATCGTACATAATTTTAAACTTCGTTTGCTCGGTTGGCGGCGTATTTTCGTCAGGACGATTTTCAATAAAATCACTTGCCCATGCTACAGAATTCCAGCTTTCGTCATCAAGAATACCATCAATTTTAGGTGCTTCTCCTTGTATGCTGCTTGTGGTGTAAATTCTTTTGGGAATAGTTTTTGAGGTTTCTTGTGAAAATCCCGAAATGGGAATGCACAAAAACCCTATATATAACAATAGGAAAGATCTCATAAGTCGTTTTTTGATTGATTGATTGTTATAAAAGTAGCAAACCTTGTAAAATTACGTCAATAATTAGTTAAAAATTAACACTTATTAAGAAATACAATAAATAAAAACACTTTGATTTTTTATGGTTCATACGTACTAATACGTACATAATTTTAACTACATTTGATTTGAAAACAAAAAATAGTGAGTGCCTTACAAACCATATTATATTTTTCCCTTTTTAAGTATCCGTTGACAAGAACTGAAATTTTTCAGTTTTCTCAAAATACAAGTCAAAAGGAAATTGATAGCGAAATTGATTTGCTATTGAAAAAAGGCATCATTTTTAATTTTGATGGTTTTTATATTGATGTAAACAATCCTGATCGTGTAGAACGCCGATTGAAAGGAAATGAAATGGCGCGAAACATTATGCCAAAAGCGGTTAAAGTTTCGAGAAAAATTGCCAAGTTTCCGTATGTAGAGAGTGTGTTTTTATCAGGTGCATTGTCTAAAGGATATTACGATAACGATGGTGATTTTGACTTTTTTATCGTTACCAAACCTAATCGTTTGTGGATAGCAAGAACGCTTTTAGTCCTGTATAAAAAGATATTTTTATTAAATTCTAAAAAGTATTTCTGTGTGAATTATTTCATTAGCACAGACCAATTAGAAATTTCAGAACAAAATTTATTTACTGCAACTGAAATTGCAACGCTTATTCCTTTGTACGGAACCGCTACTTTTGAAAATTTCATGACAGCTAATACTTGGGCAAAACCTTATTTCCCAAACAAGCCTACTACGAAGACAAGTACCATTAGAGACACAGAAAAAAGTTGGTTTTCTAAAATGATTCAACGTATCTTTAATGGTAGTTTTGGATTGAAAACAGATCAGTTTTTGCAAAAATTAACGATCAAAAAGTGGAGAAGAAAGTTTAAACATTTGGCACAGGAAGATTTCGATATTGCTATGAAATCTACCAGACATGTATCCAAACATCATCCGCAAAACTATCAAAATAAAGTCACGACACGTTTAAGAGAACGTTATAATGAAGTTGTAGCTCAATACGATTTGAAATACCCAAAAAAACATGCTTGATATTGTTTTTTCACATTCCTATTATTATAAGTTTGATGTGAAGCAGTGGAAAAATCAAACACCATATCCACCACTTGGAACGTTATATGCTGCATCATATTTACGTGAAAACGACTATAAAGTTGGAGTATTTGACGCCAATTTATTAGACGATCCAACCACGATACAGCCGTATTTAGAAACCAATAAACCTTCTATATTTGTAATTTACGATGATGGCTTTAATTATTTGACAAAAATGTGCTTAACCACCATGCGTGAAGCCGCTTTTAAAATGATTAAAATTGCCAAAAATTTAGACTGTAAAATTATTGTTTGCAGTTCAGACTCTACCGATCATTATGAAAAATATTTGGCAGCAGGTGCCGATTTTGTCATTCAAGGTGAAGGTGAAATTTCATTGAAAGAATTGGTAGATGCGTTGTCAAATAACGAAGATACTTCACAAATAAAAGGGTTGGTTTTTGAAAAAGATGGTGAATTTATCAAAAATCCAAAACATCCAGTATTGCGAAATTTAGACGAATTGCCAATGCCAGCATGGGATTTGATTGATATTGAACCATACCGAAAAATATGGGAATCTGGAGGAAATGAGTTTACGCTGAATATGGCAACAACACGCGGTTGTCCGTTTAAATGCAATTGGTGTGCAAAACCTATTTACGGAAATCGTTACAATTCACATTCACCCGAATATATTACAAAACACATCAACTATTTAAAAGAAAAGTACGGTGTTACGCGTTTTTGGATGTGTGATGATATTTTTGGCTTGAAGCCGAATTGGGTTCAAAACTTCAATACCGCACTGAAAGAAGCAAATCTTTCTATTTCCTATTACATACAAAGTCGCGTAGATTTATTATTGAAAGAAGATACAATTGAAGCCTTGGCAGAAAGCGGATTGGAAGAAGTTTGGGTTGGTGCCGAAAGTGGCTCGCAAGCTATTTTGGACGCAATGGACAAGGAAACCAAAGTGGAACAAATTTATGAAGCAACGCGTTTGTTGAAAGAAAAAAATGTGCGTGTAGCCTTCTTTATTCAGTTTGGGTATTTGGAAGAAACCAAAGAAGACATACAGAAAACCATTGACATGATTAAAGAATTAGTTCCTGACAATATTGGCGTTTCCGTTTCATATCCGCTTCCAGGCACTAAATTTTACGATAAGGTCAAAGATGATTTACAATTAAAAGCAAATTGGACAGATTCTGACGATTTGGCCATGATGTTTAAAGGAACATACAACACACAATTTTACAGAAAACTGCAACGCTATGTTCATAAGGAATTTCGAAAAAGTCAAGCAGTGCAAAACTTTAAAAAGTTCTTTAAAAATCCATTTTCAATTTCGAAAGCTGAGTTGCGTTCTATGATTTTGTTTGGATATTATGTACCTGCCGCTTTTATTGATAAGATGCAACTTAAAAATATGGAGAATACCAATGCATAGTGATTTTGATGTAGCCGCGCCGCAATACGATGATATTTTTACCTATTCCAACATAGGAAAAGCGCAACGAAAACTGGTTTTTAAATATATTAATCCGATTATACAACAGGATAAAAAACTGTCTATTTTAGAATTGAATTGTGGAACTGGCGCTGATGCCATTGAATTTGCAAAACAAAATCATGATGTGATTGCTACAGATATTTCTGCAGGAATGATTGAAGTTGCCAAAGCAAAATCGCATCCAAAAAATTTAGAATTCAAAGTACAAGATATCAATACGATTACGCCTGAAACATTCAACAAGAAATTCGATTTTATCTTTTCAGATTTTGGCGGAATTAACTGTTTATCTCACGAACAATTAGACACATTTTTTAAAACTGCTTCCAACTTGTTACTTCCCAATGGGAAACTGGCGATTGTATTAATGCCTAAAAATTGTCTTTGGGAACGTTTGTATTTTACACTTAAAGGTGATAAAAATAAAGCCACTCGAAGAAACACCAAAGAAAGTATTGTAGCAAACGTAGATGGTGTTGGTGTGCCTACTTGGTACTACAATCCGCAAGACGTATCTGCAGCAGCGAACACACAATTTATCACCACAAAAGTAAAACCCATTGGCGTCACCATTCCGCCATCGTATTTAGAGCAATCATTCGTGGCAAAATTTCCCATATTGAATATTTTTAAAGGTTTAGACTCCGTTTTAACGGCTGCTTCTTTAGCAAAATATGCCGATCATTTTTTGATTGTTTTGGAGAAGAAAAATTAATTACTTAGTATACTTTCTAAATAAGCGTATAGTCATATCTAAAATTTCACAAGTCAGCAAAACATCTTTATATTTACGAAAACAAATTGACGAATCAACAAAAAAAAGAGCGTAAGCGACAATGAGCATCCTTCTCACACATACATACTATCTTTTTGAAGATGAGAAAGAACAAAGCATCATGCGTCCGTATGCGCCGTTGGGATTGTTGTATATTTCTTCGTATTTGAATGAACATAAGGTAGAAAATCATGTGTATGATTCTACATTTTATTCAAAAAAGGATCAATTGCGTTTTATTGAAGAGAAACAACCAAAAGTGATTGCGATTTACACGAATTTGATGACAAAGATTAATGTGATTGAATTGGTGAAATTGCTCAAAACAGAAGAAGTTTATGGTTTTCCAAAAATCATTTTAGGCGGACCAGATATTACGTATAATTGTGATAATTACCTCAATACAGGTGCCGATTTTTTAATTATTGGCGAAGGTGAACAAACCACTTTAGAACTCTATCAAGCAATTATAAATGATACAGACGCAAGTGAAATTCACGGAATTGCATACTTAGAAAATGGCGAAGTTGTAAAAACGCCAGCGCGGATGCGCATGAAAAGTTTGAAAGAATTGCCATTGCCAAACCGAGCAGCGATTCCTGTAGATAAATACTTGAACGCTTGGAAAACACATCACGGACAAAGTTCTATGACTGTGAGTACACAACGTGGATGTCCGTATACATGCAAATGGTGCAGCACGGCAGTATATGGACAAAGTTACCGCAGACGTCCGCCCAATATGGTCGCTGCCGAATTGAAAATGCTGAAAGAAACCTATAATCCCGATGGTATTTGGTTTGTAGATGATGTATTTACGGTAAGTCACAAATGGCTTGAACTTTTTCATGAAGAAGTGATCAAGCAAGACGCGATTATTCCGTTTGAATGCATCACGCGTGCAGAACGTTTGAATGATCATGTGTTGCAATTACTGAAAGAAGCAGGTTGTTTCCGCATTTGGATTGGTGCCGAAAGTGGCTCACAAAAAATTATTGACGCCATGGATCGTCGTGTGGATGTAGATGTTGTGAAAACTGCCATTCAAAAAACCAATGCGTTAGGCATAGAAAGTGGCACCTTTATCATGGTTGGCTATCCTGGAGAAGACGAACAAGATATTAAGGAAACTATTGATTATTTAAAAGCCGCCAATCCAACACATTTTACAATTACGGTTGCCTATCCAATCAAAGGAACGTCTCTGTATAATGAAATTGAAGAAAAAATTACGGTACAACCGGAATGGGATACGTCCACAGATCGCGATATAGATTTTAAACGTACGTATTCACGAAAGTTTTATGATTTTGCGGTGCGCAGAATTGTGAATGAAGTCAACTATAATAAAGAAATCCTCAAAGGAAAAGACCGAAGCCTGATTACCTCTGTCAAGCTCAAAACGAAGTCTTTACTTGCTCAAACTGCTATGAAACTGTATAAATGAAATTAGATTTCAGTCGAATTACCCAACAGAAAGGTGTATTTTATTTAACACCAGAAGACGCTAGTTTTTCTACACATTATCTCGCTGTGCGCGAAAAAGAACAACGTATCCTAACTGATGCAGAAGTTCGAAAATTGCCCTATTTAGATCGTGATGAATGGCCGTATCGTATTAAATCTACCGAACGATTTGAAGCGTATATCGCTACCAAAAAAACACCACAGACTATTTTGACGATTGGCTGTGGAAATGGTTGGTTTTCTCATAAAATTGCCCAAGTTTCAGCTGAACATGAAGTGATTGGTTTGGACGTAAATCGTGAAGAATTAGAGCAAGCGGCGCGTGTTTTTAAGAATCAGAATTTACATTTTATATATGCAGACATTTTCAAGGTGTCTGAGTTTTTTCATGGGAAATTTGACATGATCACGCTTAATGGAGCCATTCAATATTTTGAAGATTTTCAAGGTCTCATTAAACTATTGCAATCATTTTTAACCGAAAATGGAGAAATTCATATCATTGATAGTCCTTTTTACAAAACAGAAGAAATCGCAGCCGCAAAAGAACGTACAAAAGCATATTACACAACGCTTGGAATTCCTGAAATGACAGCGCATTATCATCATCACAACATAGAATTCGTCACAAATTTTAAAGTTTTGTATGCCTATAAGAAGAATATACTTCATAAAATTTTAGGCAAAAAAGATTCGCCTTTTTCGTGGTATGTATTACATTAGAGATTTTAAAAGGCTATAAAACTATCTGAATGAAACTCCTCTCAAAACGATTTCTTAAAAAACTCACCTATTCAGGAATAGTCACACTTGTCTTGTTGATCGTTGCCGAAATTGTGTTGTCACTATTGGAAGTAGTACCTAATGATTATTATGTAAATACGCCAAATGCTGGTTTTACGTGGGAAATTAACAACGATGAAATTATTGGCATTCATCAAGATTCGGAAGTTTCTTTTGATGCGATAGGCGCGCGTTCTATTTCTAATTATGAAGATGCATCTCATAAAATGATTGTGCTCGGCGGAAGTACGGCGGCGTGTTTTGCGCTGACACAAGGAAAAGATTGGCCTACACTGATTGACAAAAAGTTGGGGGATCAGTTTTGGGTTGGGAATTTTGGGCGACCAGGAAATAATAGCAATCATCACGTTTTTCAAATGCAGCAACTTTTGGAAAATCCTGCGCTTCACGACCTCAACACCGTTTTAATCATGCAAGGTGTCAATGATTTGGTTGCCTTTTTAATTTCGGAAGATCAGTATTTGAATTTACCCGAAACGAAAGTAAAACGATTTGCTTTTCAACACGTTCCTGATGATAATGTACCTTGGTTTAAGCGATTTACTTTATACAAACTTGCGGCACGTGCAAAGAACAATATAGTTTTCTACTTAAATCACAAAGACCATTTAACCAAAACGGTTTTAGACATTAGAGCCTTAAAAAAGCAATCGAAAATCATTAATGAATTGCCTGAACTAACCACAGGTTTGGCGCGTTATGAAGCAAACATCAAAACGATGATTCAATTGGCAAAACAGAAAAATATCAACTTGGTTTTTGTCACGCAAGCAACAATGTGGAAACCAAATTTAGAACCGCAGTACGAAGAATTGATGATTACGAGCGGATTTCAAAACAATGAAGCGTTTTACAGTACTACCGCTTTGTATGGTGGAATGGAATTGTTTAACCAACGTTTAAAAACGATTTGTAAACAAAACAACATTCCGTGTATTGACTTGCAACTTCCAAAAACGACGGAATCTTTTTACGACGATTTTCACTTTAATGAATCTGGGGCGGAATTGACTTCGGATCAGATTTCCGAGAAGTTAAAGGTTATTTTGAAGCAGTAAATGCAATAGAAGGTGTTTTCTTTTTAGAAATGGATTCCTGCCTTCGCAGGAATGACAAAATATAATTCTAATGATGATTTGAAAATTGCTTTCTCAGAAAAATTAAATTCCTTCAAAACGTCTTTGCGAAAGTTTTGGAGAAACTTGTGGCAATCTGTTGCTTTCAAAGCACAATTTTAGTAAAACTTACAAACAGATTACTTCGTCATGCTTCCTCGTAATGACGTACTAAAGGGATTCAATGGCAAATGAAAAAGTGAATGCCTTTTAATTAACACCAAAATTCTAAGAGCGAAGCGATACTAAAGCGGAGCGTTTCTAACATGCCTAACAGGCAAAGAATCTAAAAGTAAAGCGCGTCTAACTAAGCCAATTGCTGTTTCTTAAAGAAAGTATCTACAATTTTCTTCTCTACAGGTGCTTTGAAATATTTGTGTTTACAACGCCATCTTGCTAATAATTGCAATGGTTTGTAAATCAGTTTTTGGTTAGAATACGCAAATTTTAAGTAGAATTTGAATTTCTCAAAGAACGCATATTTTTCCTCACTCACCCAAGGTCCAGACGAACCTACAAAGTCAAAATCAGACCATTCATGAACGGTTTCTGGAAGTTTATATCCTTGCTTTACCACATTATCAGTGATTGTCGTTCCAGGATAGGGTTTAAAGTAAAAAATCGGCGTGTGAAAGTTTGGATGCATACTGTTCAAATCCAACGCAACTTTCACGGTTTCTCTGATGCTTTCGTCCGTTTCTTCTGGGAAACCAACAATGAACGGAAACTGTACTGCGATGCCTAAATCTTTGCAACGTTCGGCACACATGTATACTTGTTCGACTTTGATATCTTTTTTCAACCAATTCATCATTTCTTGCGAACCAGATTCGACTCCGATGAGCAATCTTCGCAATCCTGATTTGGCACAAATTTTAAAATCTTCCACTGACATTCGTGAACCTTGATCGGCACGCATTGTGGCTGCCCAAGTGATATTCAAGCCTTTTTCAATTAAGCGTTCCGAAATTTCGATCACACGATCTCGATATGTAAAATAGGTTTCATCTTGGAGATTCAAATCGGTAAATTGATATTTTTCGTGCAATTCGGCTAATTTGTTCACCATAACTTCAGGCGAAATCGCAGTCCATTTTCTATTGTATACAAACGGATCGGCACAAAATGTACATCTAAAATAACAACCTGTTGAAGAAATATAATCCAGTTGACGTCTGCCTTTCTTTTCAAAGTATTTTTCCACATCAATCAATTCGTAATTGATATCTGCAAACGTATCCATCGCTACAATTACGCGCGGCGGATTTTTGATAATTTCGCCTTCATCATTTCGATAGCAAATTCCTTTGACTTCAGAAACATCTCCCGTAGTTGCGTATGCTTCTACCAGTTCCTTAAACGTGTCTTCTCCTTGTCCTTGCGCGGTAACATCAATACAAATTTCGTCTTTCAAGGTTTGCTTTGGAAAGAGTGATGTATGCCATCCGCCCCAAATTACAGGAATATCTTGGCGCATTTTTTTAACAGCCTGAGTTACATGCAATGCATCTTTTATTGGTCTTCCAGTTAAGACTGTCGTCCCAAAACACAACGCATCATCAATATGTGATTGAATGGTTTCTAAAGGATTTTCATCAATTCGACCATCCACAATAATAACTTCATATTTTT
This sequence comes from uncultured Kordia sp., assembly GCA_964535135.1. GTDB lineage: Bacteria > Bacteroidota > Bacteroidia > Flavobacteriales > Flavobacteriaceae > Kordia. The sequence goes on along the minus strand of CAZHSA010000037.1, from coordinate 8,891 downwards.
CAGAATCTAGCACAGAACCAATCGCCAATAAGGCAAGTGGCATGTCAAAGAAGACCGCAATCGGGTTGTAGAGTAGAATTTTATGCTTTTTCAAAACGGGCAATTATTTTTTACTAATATAATGACTATTTGAATATTTGAAATGACTTTATTTTGTTTTTATGCAAAAAATACTGAATTGACACTTTTAGCACACCTAAACCATACGTAACACTGCGTTGAAAGTTAATTGACGAGCTTTCGCTAGAATAGGTAGTTGGGCACGTAATTTCAGCAATTTCAAATCCTTTGTTAAAGATTTGACACAACATTTGGTTGTCAAAAATAAAATCGTCCGAATTGTGTTCTAACGCCAGTGAATTCAACACTTCTTTTGAGAAAGCGCGAAATCCTGTGTGGTATTCAGATAATTTCTGATTAATCACAATATTTTGGAATAACGTTAGAAAACGATTCGCAATATATTTATACATAGGCATGCCGCCACGCAGCGCTCCTTTTCCCAAAATTCGTGAGCCCATTACCACAGGATACACATCATTTGCTATCAAATACGCCATAGAATGTATCAACTTTGGTGTGTATTGATAATCGGGATGCAACATTACTACAATATCGGCTTCTAACGATAATGCCTTTTTATAACAACTTTTTTGATTTGCACCATACCCTTTATTTTGATCATGTATCACGACATGTTCAATGCCTAACTCTTTGGCAACTCGCAAGGTTTCGTCTGTACTATGATCGTCTACCAAGACAACTTCGTCTACAATATCGAATGGAATTTCGTTGTAGGTTTTTTGCAAGGTATCCGAAGCATTGTATGCAGGAAGAACAATAATAACTTTTTTGGAGTTGATCATGGTTTTAGCGTAATTGCGCAAAAATTAATCTTAATTTTTTACGATCGCCAATTTAACAACTATATTTAGATACGCAAAACAAAAACAATATTGAACCCTTCTAAATTAACAACCTTTTTTTACCAATGCTTGACGCTTTTTTGCATTCCACTGCTTTTTATGCTCGTCTTGAGAAGTGTAGGTTTTGATGGTTTGTACGGACAAGATTCGTATGAATATTTGCGGTATGCAAACGCCATTCAAGAATATGCGACTGATGGCGTACATCCTGGGAATTATTTTTGGCCAGTTTTGTATCCTGTTTTGGGTGGTTTGTTGGGTTTTATTTTTGGAAGCACGGCTTTTGCGCTGCAACTTATCAGTTGTCTGAGTTTTTCCATTGCCTGTATTTACATTTTAAAAACGATTCGACTTTTATATCCAAACGCCCGTTTTCGTTTTGCATACGTATTGATTTTTGCTGTGTTTTGTCCGTTCATTTTGAAGATGGGACTCATTGTAATGTCTGATGCCTTAACGTTGGTTTTTGTCGTATTAGCATTCTATTTTTTCTTTAAATCGAAGCAACAAAAAACTAGCCTCGCTCCTATTTTTATCTTTGCAACGTGTGCGTTGATGACACGGTATGCATCACTTTTTATTACCTTTCCAATAGTTGTATACACATTGTTTTTGGTGTGGAAACGAAACCAATTTTTACACTTTCTAATCGCAATTTTGGGAAGTTGTATTGTTTCTGTTCCTTTTATCATATTTCAATGGGGCGCACTGTTTGAAGCAACTTCAAATCCGTTTTTGGAAGTTTGGTCAGTTGGCAATTATTTTAAATCGAGTTTTACCACGCAAGATGGCACCACGAGCTATACCTTTCCAAATTTAATTTACACACTATATGTATTTTTTCATCCTGGATTTATCTTTTTAGGAAGTGTCTTAAGTGTGATGACGCTCAGAAATTACACATCACTGAAAGCATTTCATCAAAAAATGCTCATCATTTGTAGCGGACTATACATTTTGTTTTTGGCAGGAATTCCTTTTCAAAATCCACGCATTATCGGTTTGGTATTTCCGTTAATTTTACTCGTATTATTTCCCGCTTTCGAACAATTGATGCAACTAAGGTGGATAAAACGAATGATTATTTCCATTGGAATCTTTTTTATAGCCTTACAACTCTTCTTTTTTAGTTTGACATTCAAACAGATTTTTGAACGTACTCGTATTGAGAAAGAATTGGCAACGATCCTACAACCGTATCAAGGGAAAACCTTATATAGTTTTGATGTGGATTTAGCATTGGAAGGTCGCGGATTGGATTTTGACTTTAAAAATCTATTTTTAGAGCGCTACGAAAAGTTTCAAGCCAACGATTTAATTTTGTTTGATCCTGCTCGCTATCAGACACAATGGAACGAAAAAAATCCAATGTTGAACTGGGAATTCATCACACAAAATTATCAATTAAAAGTAATTGAAAATCATCCTAAAGGTTGGAAATTATATGAAATTCAGTCTAAAAAATGATTTTTTCAATACTGATGGATGCGTTATTTAATGAGCGACAACCATTTTAACGTCCTTTATTTTTTGCAATAAGTTTTTCATCACACCAATACCAAGCAACGTCTTCACCTCCATTTTCATACGGTGCAAATTTATCAAACGCCATCCCAACTTTCTCCATCACACGTGTAGAAGCTTTATTTTCCTTCATAGCAATTGCGATAATCCGTTTCAATTTAAGTGTATCAAATCCGTACGTCAAAATTGCCTCAGATGCTTCTGTCGCAAATCCCATTCCCCAATATTCGGGCAAAAATCTATATCCTAGATCAATTTCATCAAATTCTGGCAAATATGCTAAACCAGCCCAACCAATAAACTGCATGTCACTTTTTCGAAAAGTAGCCCATCTTCCATATCCAAACTTTTGATAGTCAACAATTCTTACCTGTATAGCTTGCTCCATTTCTTCTATTGATGCCATCAAAGGTTCTCCGGTGTACTTTTGTACTTCTGGATTGGAGTACATCTGAAACATTTCCGCGGTGTCATTCAGCGTAATTTCTCTTAACAACAATCTTTCTGTTTCTATCAAAGTTTTCATGTTACTGCGTATTGCATTTTGTGTAGATGCTTAGTTAGAAGCTACATATTAAGGTTTTAAATATAGGATTTCAAAGTTAGTTTTCCTTTAATACTCCAAAAAAATGCAATATAGAAGACTTACATTCGCTGCAAAACCTATTTGTCATACCACGGAAAAAGATAAACTACGCGCATTCTTAAATGTTTTTCTAAAGGAAGTTTTATATTGCGACTAAAATAATTGCAAGTATGCTTTGGATGCGTATTAAATATCGCTTAGGATTACTTTATAAAACCTTGTTGTTTAAACTTGGTTTTGGAAAGTTTTTGTTGAAAGATCGCTATGGCGAACGAATTTTGGTGTATCACGGAATTGATGCTGTTGGCGAAACTAAATACAACAGCCGATTTATCTCGAAAGTATTTTTTGAGGAATTCATCAAGCATATTACCACACATTATAATGTAATTTCGTTGGATGATTTCTATCAGAAAAAATTCAAAAAAGGCACATTGAATATTGCGCTTACTTTTGATGATGGCTATTTGAACAATTACAAGTATGCTGTTCCGATTTTAGAAAAATACAACGTTCCTGCGTGTTTTTACATTACCACAATTCATGAAAAAGCACCGTATTTGTGGGCCGATTTTCTAGATGTTGTTTCGTATCACACCCAAAAAAAAGAAGTTGTTTTAGAGCGAAATTTGTATCAAAAAAATGATAAAAAAGAATTTATCTGGAATGGTATTTCCATGAAAAATGTTGCCAAAGCCTTGCCGTATGATGTCTTAAAAATGATCTATGAAGTGTTTAAAGACGATTGGGAAGCATTGCCACCAAAGAAATACGAAGACTATTGGATGTTGATGAACGCACAACAAATCAAAGAAATTGCAGAAAATCCGTTGTTTACCATCGGTGCACATGGCGAAACACATGCAAGTTTGGTCGATATTCCGATTGAAGCAGCCAAAAAAGAAATCATCAATAGTAAAAAACAACTAGAAGCTATTTGCGAACAACCAATTACAGAGTTTGCATTTCCGTTTGGATATTACAATCAAGAATTAGCTGATTATTGCCAAGAAATAGGATTTGAACGTTTATTATTGGTAGATTACAATACTAAAAAAGATGTGCAAAATGAACATTGGAAAAATCGTTTTGTGATGAATCCGTACATTTCTATGGAGCAACAATTAGCCTGTTTGTTAAAAGGTTCTTACTTTTAGTCGATGATTGTGTACAAAGAAATATATCGCCTCAAACGTGTAGATAATAATGATTTCCCTGCAATTAAAGAACTCTTTTGGAAAGTCTTTAAAAAGAAGGTGACACTCAACTATTTGCAAAATAAATACAATACGTCGTATGTCGGCGTCAATTACATTTGCAGCATTGCGTATTGTGATGATATTCCTGTAGCTTTTTACGGTGCTGTTCCACAAAAATTCAAAAACAATCAAGAGGAAATTTATGTCGCGCATGCCTGCGATTCCTATACACTGCCAAATCATCAACGGAAAGGTTTGCATAACGCATTAGCGAAATTTGCATATGAAATTATGAAAGAACACAACATGAAATATGTATATGCCTTTCATAGCGAAAACACCTATCGCAGCACTAAAAAACTGGGTTGGAAAGAACACGAACGCTTGCAACGTTTTCATATAAAAACACACACGCTTCCTATTGGAAAAGTACTCAACAAACTCCGCTGGACAAACGTGTACGATGTTTTTTTCAAGCAAAAAGTTTCAAAAGAAGCCATTGAAAAACTCACGTCTGAACATCCTGAAAAATTCCGATTAAAGTTTGACGATGCCTTTGTAGATTACAAAAATAGTTTTAAAAGTCATTATTGTATAGAAATTGACGGTTGTGTGTTTTGGCTAAAAATTCAAGCTATTATTCATGTGGGAATGTTCTATGCACCTTCTGCGGAAGCGTTACAAAAAGCCATAAAAAAACTCAAACGAAAAGCATTTTTCTTGGGAATTACCGAATTTCTCTTTCAAGTAGATGCACATTCCACAATGGCAACACAGCTACAAACCATTACACAACCTAAAGAATCTTGGCTGGTCGGTTATTTGGATTTTGATCCCAACATTGACTTAAAAGAATTTATATTTACCTACTCAGATTTAGACACTTTTTAGATGCAAATTCAACTTAAAAATCACACATTTCAGATAGATCCTGGACAAAATAAACATTATTGGACTTACATAAATTCCATTGATTGGGAACCGCATACGTTTGCGATTTTTGATCAGTTTGTCAATGAAAATTCTGTGGTATTGGATGTTGGTTCGTGGAGTGGCGTGTTGACGCTGTATGCTGCAAAAATTGCCAAAGAAGTGCATGCGCTCGATCCAGATCCTGTATGTTTTAGCGAATTGAATACGAATGTGTCTTTGAATCCCGCTGTAGCGGAAAAAATAAAAACGTATCAAACGGCGATTTCAGATACAAAAGAAACCGTTCGTTTGTCTGCACGCGATCAATACGGTGCATCGTCTAGTAGTATTTTAGAACGAAAACGCGACACAGAAAATTCTCTGGAACTCCACACGATTTCCTTGTTAGAATTTTTAGAAAACGAAGACATTCAAACTGTAGATTTTATTAAAATGGACGTGGAAGGCGCGGAATTCAGAATTTTACCTTCTATCGGAAACGCTTTGAAGAAAGTAGGCTATCCAACCTTGTATGTTTCGTTTCACTATAGCTTTTTGAATGAAAATTTGTATCACACACACATTCCTTCTAAGTTTTTAAATAAGGTGTTGATGCGATTGGAGAATACGTTTGGGTTTTCCGTCTTTAAACGAAAAATTCGGAAAGAAATCGCAAATTTATACGATGATATAAAAGCATACACGTACATTTATAAAAGCGACGGCTCTCAAATTTCCTTTGACGATTTACAGCGCAACCCAGAATTGATTAAGGAAACCGATTTGGTGTTTACGAATGTGGCGTGGGGAAAAGAAACTGATAATTAAGTGGATTCCGCAACTAGTGCGGAATGACAAACGAAAATCAAATGTCATTCCTATGCAGATAGGAATCCAAAAAATAATAAACTAGATTTCACAACAAGTGCAGATCATTAAATCGAAAACAGATGTCATTCATGCGAAGGCAGGAATCTACAAATAGTAATATGTATAAAACAACTCATCAATACTATGTTTATATTCTTTCAAACAAAAAGAATAGAACATTATATATTGGTGTCACCAACAATCTTGAAAGGAGAATGTTTGAGCATAAAAATAAATTAATTGAAGAGTTTTCTAAAAAGTATAGCTTAACGAAGCTTATGTATTTTGAAATTTTTCAACATATTGAAGAAGCAATTAAAAGAGAAAAAAGGTTGAAAAAGTGGAAACGACAATGGAAAATCAATTTGATTGAAGAAAATAACTCTAGTTGGAATGATTTAGCTTCTGATTGGTCAACAAGCATGGATTCCGCAACAAGTGCGGAATGACAAACGAAAACTATGTCATTCCTGCCTTCGCAGGAATAAAAATGGAAAGCACTAATTTACATATCGTATTCTTAACGCCAGGTTTTGCGGAATCTGAAGCGGATTCTACCACAATTCCTGCATTGCAAGTGTTTCTGAAAAGTATTCGGACAGCATTGCCAAATGCGAAACTAAGCTTGCTTGCGTTTCAGTTTCCTTTTACCAAGAAAACCTATGATTGGCATGGTATTGAAGTGATTCCGTTGAACGGACAAAATAAACGTTTGCGAAAATTACGCACGTGGCGAAAAGCGACAAAAACACTCAAAAAATTACATAAAACACAAAAAATTGATACGATTCACAGCTTTTGGATTGGCGAATGTGCGCGTATCGGACAAAAGTTTGCAGATAGATACAAACTGAACCATCTTGTAACGGTAATGGGACAAGATGCCACGATCAAAAATTCGCATGGCGTGTATTTAAAAGATGCCAACACGAACATTGTGACACTTTCCGAAAATCATCAACAAGCATTGCAAGCAAATTACGAACTGAATTCTACCATCATTCCTTGGCATTTGAATGTTTCTGAATTTCCTGCATTGCAAAAAAATACGATTGATATTTTAGGTGTTGGATCGCTAAATACGATCAAAAATTACGGCGATTTCGTCGATGTCATTTCTACCCTAGCGAAAACACACAAAAACCTCAACGTTACCATTATTGGTGATGGTGATGAAAGACCTAAAATTGAAAAAAAGATTCAGAATTTACAGTTAGAAAATACCATTACACTACTCGGACATTTGCCACGAGCGCAGGTTTTGGAAAAAATGGCTATCTCAAAAATTTTACTTCACACAAGCATGTACGAATCGTTTGGATTTGTGTTTTTGGAAGCTTTATATTCAGGAATGCACATCGTTTCACACAATGTTGGACTGGCAAAAGCGTCTCGGAATTGGGCTGTTTGTGAGCATAAAACAGATTTGATTGAAGCTTGTAAGCACTTACTTTCGCAAGAAAATTTACCAAAAGCACGCGTAGCAGTCAGTTCTGAAACAGAAACCATCAACGCTTATTTATCTTTGTATCATGCGTAGATTGATCACCATAGGCGTCAATACGATTCAAGGATTTGCCAATCCTGCCTTCAACTTTTTGATTGTGGTTTTTGGCGTCAAAGTTTTTGGAAAAACCGAATGGGCAGATTTGATCAACGTGATGATTTGGGTGTTTTTTATTTCGTTCATTTTCGGTTGGGGAAATCGCGATCATTTGTTGCGTGTGTACAGCGAAACTCCGAGCAAAATGTATCATTCCTTTTTCAGCAACTTGCTATCGAGATGTATGCTTTTACCCTTTGCAGGAATTTTCTTTTTGTTTTTTCCTCTCCCGATTGCTATTTGGTCCATCGTATTGATTTGCTTGTTATTCTTGTATAATTCGTTGAGCACGTTGGTCATTTATCATCAAAAATTTGGCGCACAATTACTTGCTGAAATTGTTGGATTTGGACTGATTTTCGGAAGTATTTTTTATGTAGAAACTTTCAATCTAACAACTTTTTTACAAATATATGTCGTTGCAACAGGTATCAAATTGATCGTTTTAAGTGTGCAATTAAACTTTTGGAAAGAATCATTTTCAGCAAAAATATCGTTACAAGAATTCAAAGCAGGATTGCCGTTTTTCATTCTCGGTTTGAGTGGTTGGCTGATTTCGAAAACTGACATTTACATGGTAGATTTCTACTTAGAACAATCGCAATTAGCGGAATATCAATTGCTCATTACTGCCTTTTTAATGCTGCAAGCGCTGGCTGCGTATATTACAATTCCGTTCACAAAACATGTGTATCGCGTTTCCGAAGAAGTCGTCCAAAAAATAAAATACAAATTATACTTAGTGTCGCTTCCACTTACCATTCTGGGCGGATTTGCCATTTGGTTTGTAATGGAATATTTTGTGGAATTAGGGTTTAGTTATGAATATTATATTGTCGGAGCTTCCATTGCATTGCCATGTTATTTTTACACGTTAAACGTGATGGAACTCGTGAAAAATCATCAAGAACGCACCATTATTTACATCAGCTTTTTTGCCTTTTTTGTGAGCATTAGCTTGATTGTATTGTTGATTGAAACGTATGAGATTTTTGGCGTTTTGGTCAGTGTTGCTATTACACAATGGTTGGTTTTGTTGGTGTATAAGTTGCATTGGAAATTTGGAGTTACGAGTTGAAAACTGGCGTTTAAAGGGAATAGGTTTTGGGAATTAGTGGCGTTTCAAACAAAAGTTGTGTGTTCTATTGAAACAGATTGCCGCGTCGTGAACTCCTCGCAAAGACGTATCAAAGAAGTCTAAAGGCAATAGGCTTTGGGAATAAGGAATTAGTGGCGTTTCAAACAGAAGTCGTGTGTTCTATTGAAACAGA
>CAZHSA010000036.1:0-18934 GCA_964535135.1 uncultured Kordia sp. | reverse complement strand
CCAAATACAGGTTTTATGTTTGATAGTTGGAGTGGCGATGCTACAGGAAACGCAAATCCATTAACTATTACGATGGATGGCGATAAAGTGATTACGGCAAATTACCTAAAAAACCGTGTATTTGTAGATGTAAACGCAACTGGAGCAAACGACGGAACAAGTTGGGCAGATGCCTACACTTCGTTACAAAATGCGCTAGACAACAATCCAATTTCAGATTTTTGGATCAAAGCAGGAACGTATGTTCCTGGTACTGCAAGTAATGATATTTTTACACTTTTAGAAAATCAAGCATTATACGGAGGTTTTAACGGAACGGAAACCATGTTGAGTCAACGCGATCCATCTATGAACGTTACCATTTTATCAGGTGATCTTTTAGGAAATGATGATGGAAATTTAGTTTTTGGAAATACAACATATTCAGACAATTCAACTCGAATACTACAAATTCTTCAAGATGGTGCCATTGTTGATGGGCTTACAATTTCGGGAGGAAATGCAAATGGTGGAACTAGCAGTTTAAAATCAGGAGCAGGGATTCGAATTATAGAAAGTTGTAAAAGTATGACGATTAACAATGTTATTTTTACCAACAATCGTGTAGAACGTGGAGGTGTTGTGTATTATTCGCATACAAGTTCACAAACAGGAAATTATGATTATGTGTTTACCAACTGTACTTTTAAAAATAATTTAGGGCGTTTTGCTTCGCTAGTTTATGGTGAAAGCCCTCGAACAAATGGTATACTTACGTCCTCTTTTATCAATTGTACTTTTTATAACAATGTTACTGCAGATCTTTCTGGTTCTGATGCAGGTACAAATGCACTATTTTGGTTTAGAACAGATATTTCTACAACGCATAATGCTTTATTTATCAACTCAACAATAGCTAATAATTCATTAAATGGAACTTCGACTTCAGTAGCAGGAGTAGTTTCAATATCGAGAAGTGGTGGAAATGCAAATTTAGAAATGTACAATACTATAATTTGGGATAACACACTGACTAATGGAAACGAACAAGTAAGTGTAAATAGATTTGGGACACAAACAGCTCCAAATTCGGTAACCATTGCCAATAGTTTAGCTCCAGATGGTTTTTCTAACTGGACAAACACGAGCAATATTGTAACAGCAGATCCTATGTTTACTGATCCAAGTACAGAAGATTATACATTGATTGTAGGTTCGCCAGCAATTGACATCGGAGATAATATGTTTTTACCAGCTTCTATTTTGGAAGACATCAATGGAAATACACGAATTGTAGGCGGAACTATTGATATGGGCGCATATGAGTTTGATGCTACATTGAGTACGGAAGAAGTTGCGAATATTCCGCTAGATTTTACCATCTATCCAAATCCAGCCAAAGCAACACTGAACATTCAAACTTCCGAGAACATTCAAACTGTACGCATTTTTGATATGACAGGAAAGCAAATTTTAACAACCGATCAAACTACTATTGATGTGAGTAGATTACAATCAGGAATGTATATACTTGAAGTAACATCAAACCAAAAAAATAGCACAAAACGATTTATCAAACAGTAATTTGTTCATAATTCATGTACCCCAAATCAACTTGTGTTTAGCAAAAGCCTTATCTGTATTGGATAAGGCTTTTATGTTTTGTATCCGTTTTTAAATTGATGGATACTATTTCTTTTTGACTGTAACTTTGACAAGTTAATGTATCACTTTTTATTTTTAAATTACCTTTGTGATAAATTAATTGAATACAATGAGATTGTGCCCGCAGAGATTTTACTTTTTTAAGATATTACTGCCAAGTTTACTATTTTTTTTGCTGGCTGGCTGTGTTTCTGATGACCAAGACGTTGCGGTTTTAGAAAAGGGTTTGATACATTTGAAAACGAATCAAGTTTCAAAAGGTAAAGAACTTGTCATTAAAGGGAACTCTCTTTTTTATTGGAAACAATGGCCTTTAACAGACAAAGGTGTTTTTCAAAAAGAAGTACTTACACAACCTGATACCATTCAATGGCCAACTGCCGTTTGGAAAAATAAAAAGTACAATCCCAAAGGGTACGGAACATTTCGTTTTCAAATAGAATTGGAAGATTCTGAAACACAACTCGTATTAAATTTATCTAGAGTTTTAGGTGCAGCGGAAGTATGGGTAAATGGGGAAAAGTATGGAGTTCACGGTCACTTATCCAAAATAAGCAGCGAGTCTGAAAATGCCATTCCGCCGCTATCAGTAGCATTGCCCAAAGAAAAATCTTTGGATGTAATGATTTTGGCGTCAAATTTTAGCAGTCGTTTAGGTGGCGGATTTCCTCTTAAAAATACCATCACTCAAAAGGAAAGTTTTTATAAAATAAAGGACCAAAGAGCCACACTAGAGAGTATCATTACGATCTTAATCATGTTGTTTGGTATTTTTCAAATCATAGCCTACACAAACTTTCGAAAAGAAAAGTACTTTTTATTTTTTGGGCTTTTCTGTCTAGTAGGAGGATCAAGACAACTGTTTGTTGGAGACACTTTTATTCTTAAAATTTTTCCAGACATTTCTTTTGAGATAGTACAACGACTTAGATATGTTTGTTACTATGCAGGATTAGTGTTCATCTTTTTATATCATCACTATCTCTTTCGAGGATACTTTTCTAAAAAAGTAGTACTATTTTTTACGCTAGTCCCTTGTGTTGGTATTTTGTATGTATCAGTGTTCCCTGTATATTATGGAACGTTTAGCGCACCCATATTTCAAGTTTTTGGACTTTTAGCTTTACTCTTGGGCTATTGGTTAATCATCAAAGCGATTAAAGACAAAAAGCCTTTTGCTAAATTTGTACTGATAAATTTAGTGATTTTAACGATTTTCTTTACAAATGACATTCTCAACGCAATGTCCATTATCCAGACTAAATTTTTGGTAAATATTGGATTGTTAACTTATGTCGTATTGCAAGTATATTTGAATTATAGGATTGTAAATGCAGCGCAGCTTGAGCTGAAAAAGATGGCTAAGAAAGTCCAGAAAAAAGAAGAAGAAATCTCAAAATTACTATTTGAATCATATCATCATTTAAAGTCGAAACGAGAATTGGTTGATGATTTAAAGAAGACTACCTACGATGATAGTATATCTGTTGATGAAATCATAAAAAATCTTCGGTCAGAACTATTGGAGGATAATCAGCTAAATATCATAAAAAACGACATCGAAATATTAAATTATGATTTTATCCAACGTCTAAAAGCGAGTGCTCCAAAATTGACACAAACAGACTTAGAACTTTGTACCTATATCCACATGGGATTAAGCAGAAAAGAGATTGCCAGATTACGTCATATCACGGTAGAAGCTGTTAGAAAAGCTCGCTATCGACTGCGCAAAAAACTAGAACTTTCCGCAGACAAAGATTTGGAAGATTTTTTAAATACCATATAATAATTCACTCGATTGTTCTCTTCATTTACTAAAAATCATTCTGGCTTAATATTAAAAAAACACCTCAAAAAAAAGCATACATGGCGCTGATTTTAAACAAGAATTAGTGTGAAAATTAGTTGCATCAACATATTTTGAAGATACTTTTTCAAGAATTTCATTTCAAATAGCAACTAGTTAAACCTCACATATTCAGCAGTTCTCAAGGCTGTCCCTCTCATTGTCCCCCTTCATTTTTAGTTCGTATTAAGATTCTTTGTTTCTTTTGTTCAGATAGCAAGCAGTTATAGCTGTAGCATCATAAGTCCCAAAATAAAAACGTATCTACTTTACAAATGAAAAAACAATTTTCTCTTCTACTATTTTTGATCATTGGTGTTTTAGGTTTTGCCCAAGAATGCGGCACATTAATGACTCCTCTTTCCATTCAAGAACGCTCGAATGAAGCTACCCATATTATTGAAGGAAAAGTTATGGCAAGTAATTCATATTGGGATATTAAAAAACATAACATTTATACCGTACATACCATAACCACCTATAAAAATTTTAAAGGTCAAAGCAATGCTTCCTTTAAGGTAGTGACTATGGGAGGAAAAATAGATAATTATATGCAAGTAACTTCTAGTTCAGCGCAACTTCAGCCAGGAATAGAAGGTACATTTTTCATGAAAAACTTTAGAGGTCAACTCGCTGTTGCAGAAAGATTATATGAATTGGTCGGAGCAGCCCAAGGTGTTGTGAAATACGACAAATATTCAGACAAAGCATCGGATACTTTCAGCAAATATGCATCTCTTGATAGCGAATTATATCCTTCCATCAGACGCGCTACAGGATATACAGAACAAATACTTCAAGCACGCCCATTACAGAACAGAACTATGGCGATGCGTGCGAATCCTATTATTTATAGTTTTTCTCCGCTTACAGCTACAGCCGGAACGCAAACAGTATTAACGATTACTGGAAACAATTTTGGTTCTACGATGGGAACTATGAGTTTTAGCAATGCCAATGATGGAGGCACTTCATATACGCCAGCGGCAGATGCAGAAATTTTGAGTTGGTCTAATACACAAATTGAAGTGGAAATTCCCTATTTAGCAGGTACAGGTACGCTTCAAATCACGCACAATGACGGTTCTACGCATGAAACTACGGTACCGTTGACAATTCAATATAGTCACAATAATTTGGACAACTCAGGTACTATTTTACCGCTGGCATTACTAGATATGAATGGAAATGGCGGATATACGTTTGCTTATCATACAGATTTCAATTCAAGCAGTGCGAAAACCTATTTTGAAGAAGCGTTTGGATTGTGGAATTGCGAATCGAATATCAACTTTTCTTTTGGTAGCACAAGTACTGTGGATGAATCTATTTCTGACGGAATCAATATTGTACGATTCGATAATGGAAGTGAGTTAGCTTCTGGCGTACTTGGTGTGGTAACTACACGTTTTACTTCCTATTGTCCAGTTACGAATAGAGTAAATGTAGACGAAATGGACATTACTTGGAATGACAGTACCAACTGGCATTACGGAAGTGGTTCGCCATCAGCATCACAATATGATTTTAAAACGGCCGCATTGCACGAATTGGGACACGCGCATCAATTAGGACATGTCATTGATTCGGATGTGGTGATGCACTACAACTTAGGCGCTGGTGATGAAAAATATGTGTTAGATCAAGATGATATTGACGGCGCTGTGTATACAATGGGGATCTTTACGCAAACCACAGGTTGTGGTGATCCGGCTATGAGTGAGTTTTTAGATTGTTGTGATGCAATTACCATCAATTCGTCTCCACAAGATAGTAATGCAGGTGAGGGCGATACAGTACAATTTACAGCAAGTGCTTCGGACTACGAATCGGTACAATGGTATGTAAGTACAAATGGAGGAACGAGTTATTCTGCACTTTCCAATGATTCTAACTATTCAGGAACAAGTTCAACAACCTTAACGATTAGCAATGCGCCAGCAAGTTTTGACGGATACATGTATGCAGCATATTTTACAAACGTGTGTAGTGATACAGAAGCATCTAATGCAGTCACACTTACCATTGTCGCTTATACTTCCATTCCAGACAGTAATTTTGAAGCAGCGTTGGAAACGCTCGGTTATGATGATATTTCTGGTGACGGACAAGTGCCGACGGATAATATTAATACAGTTACAAGCTTAAATATTGACGGTGAAAATATTTCAGATTTAACAGGTCTAGAGAGTTTTACGGCTCTTGAAAGTTTGGACGCAGATAATAATTCCTTATCGAGTATAGATGTGAGTGCTTTAAGTAATTTATCAACGTTACGATTGGATTATAATAATCTAACTGATATAGATATTACAAATAATACGAACTTAGAAGTATTATCATTTAGAAATAACACGCTTATAGATATTGATGTAAGTAATAATTTGGATTTAAGAACATTACATTTTCAATTTAATGATGTAGCGACCTTAGATTTAACTAATAATACAGCCTTAGTGAGTTTAATATGTAGAGGAAACGATTTAACCAGTTTAGACCTTTCTCAAAATACAGCATTAACCAATGTTTGGGCAGGCGATAATTTTATAACGAATATGGACTTAAGTAATAATACACTTTTAACGGTGGTTCATCTTTATAATAACGAACTTATATCTTTAGATTTAAGAAATGGAAATAACTCAATAATTAGTAATTTTTCTTTGGTAAACAATGAAAACTTATCTTGTATTCTTGTAAGTGATCTAGCTTTTGCAGAAGCGAACTGGACAAATATACCTACAAATACCAGCTTCACTGAAAGTAATTATTGTAGCTATACATCTGTGCCAGATGCCAACTTTGAAGCAGCTTTAGAAGCCCTAGGTTATGACGATATTTCTGGTGATGGACAAGTGCCAACTGCGTTGATTGAAAACGTAACCAGTCTCCAAATAGGCGAAAATTCCATAAGTGATGTAACAGGTTTGGAAGACTTTGCAGCGTTGACAGATTTAGAATTTTATCAAATTGGATTGTCATCAATCGATTTATCAAACAATATATTATTACAAAAAGTAAATTTAGATAACAATCCATTAACGAGTATAGATCTTTCCGCTTTAAGCAATCTTACTGAGTTGAGTTTAGAGCTAACAGATATTACTAGCATTGATGTTACTGCCAATACGGCATTGGTAGTTTTAGATGTGTCTGATAACGATTTACTAAACACACTTGACGTGAGAAATGGAAACAACACCAATTTCAGCTCGTTTGATGCTACTAATAACACAAGTCTTACCTGTATTTTTGTAGATGATGCAAGTTACAGTACAACTAATTGGACAAATATTGATAGTGGCACTGGCTTTACCGAAACGGATTATTGTCGTTATACAGCAATTCCAGATGCTAATTTTGAAGCTGCGCTAGAAGGATTAGGCTATGATGATATTTCAAGCGACGGACAAGTACCAACAGCATTAATTGAAGTCGTAACAAGTTTGGATGTTCGGAATTTAAACATATCAGACTTAACAGGAATTGAGGATTTTGTGGCACTAGAAGCACTGTATTGTTCAGATAATAATCTAACAACTGTTAATACATCTACGCTGACCAATTTGCAAACTTTTTGGGCACTAGCTAATAATTTAACAAGTGTAGATCTTACGAATAATCTAGCAATAACAGATATCAGAATAGAACAAAACAATCTTACTTCGATAGATTTAAGCAATCAAACAAACTTGGTCATCTTACAAATAGACCGAAACGAACTCACAGCAATTGATGTAAGCAATTCACCATTAATCACAAGGTTTAGAGTATATAACAACAATATTTCGAATATTGATTTATCAAACAATACATCATTATCGGAAGTTAGAGTTTCTAATAATGTGTTGATTTCTCTAAACGTTCAAAATGGAAACAATACAAACATTGGAACTTTTGCAGCAGATCAAAATGAATTTTTAGACTGTATTTTGGTTGATGATGCAAGTTACAGTACTACAAATTGGACTTCTATTGATGCACAAACAAGTTTTAATGATACCGAATGTACTATTGCATATACTGCCATTCCAGATAGTAACTTTGAAGCGCAACTAGAGAGTTTAGGTTATGACGATATTTCGGGAGACGGACAAGTGCCAACAGCTATAATTGAATCAGTGACAACTTTAAATGTATCAAATTCATCAATAACTGACTTAACAGGAATTGAAGATTTTACAGCGCTAACAAGTCTTAGTGTATATGACAACAATCTTGGTGTAATTGATATAAGTAGCAATGTGAATTTGGAAACATTAGATTGCCAATTTACAGGGCTTTCAACATTAGATGTTTCTGCAAATACCGCTTTAACTAATTTGTACGCTAATGGAAATTCAATTACTAGTATCGATTTAACTAACAATACAGAGTTGATTCAACTTGGAATGTATAGTAATGGTTTAGTTACTGTAGATGTTTCAAACAACACCAAACTTATCACAATAGACCTTTTTCAAAATCAACTTACAAGTATTGATCTTAGTAATAACCTACTATTGGAAGATTTACTTTTAGAGAATAATAATCTAACATCTTTAGATTTAAGTACGAATACTGCATTAAAAAATATAACATGTAATACGAATAATTTAGATTATTTAGATGTTCGTAATGGAGCAAATACGAGCATTGTTTCATTCAATGCTACTAATAACACCTCTTTGACCTGCATACAGGTAGATGATGCTTTGTATAGTACGACCAATTGGACAAATGTTGATAATCAAACAACTTTTAGCGAAACGGCTTGTACTACAGACTTCACATTAGGCATAGATGTCTTTTTACAAGGTGCTTTGTTAAACCCAAACACAGGAGAAGAAAACTTAATGCGTGACGATTTGCGGGTGGCAGGATTCATTCCAACTACAAGTCCGTATGTAGATGCACTAACCTGTGAAGCAACTGTGTTCGATACTACTGGAAATGATGCCATTGTCGATTGGATTTTGATTGAATTTAGAGATGCAACCGATAATACAATAGTAACATATTCACAATCGGCACTATTGCAACGTGATGGTGATGTAGTAGACGTTGACGGTATTTCAGACATAGCGTTTTCATTTGATGGTGAAGCAGACTTCTATCTTGGGTTGCAACATAGAAATCATTTGGGTATTATGACAAGTTCATCTATTCCATTTGTAAACAATGCGTTAACAACCATAAATTTTACAGATGCCACAAACCAATTTACGTATGGTACAGCTGCGCAAACCGATAATGGCATGCCAACAGATACTGTAGCAATGTGGTGTGGTGATGTAAATGGCGATTCCATCATACAATATTCAGGAACTGATCCTGATGTGCCAGCAATTCTATCAGAAATATTAAACGATAGCGGAAACTTCCTAAATTTCCCAACGTATGCCATCACAGGATACAACGACAATGACATTGACATGAACGGAACTATTCAGTACTCTGGAACCGATCCTGATACACCTTTTATATTACAAAATGTATTGGCGCATCCGAGTAATTTCTTTGGTTTCAGCACGTATCAAATTCTAGGGCAAACTCCTGAAAACACATCCAATTAATAGTAAAAAATATCACTCAAAACAAAAAAACTGCCTCAAACGATGAGGCAGTTTCTTGTAAGTTTAATTTTATATGTATGCTATTTTTTTGAAAAAATCAATTGTATTATTGGAGGAAATTATTGGGGTTTTTCGCAGGCGTTCCCACTAGTTACTGGAAAAAGAGTACGCTTAAATCCTTTAGGACATTCCCAGCATTTATTAGTCGCTACATCATAAAAACCGCTCGCACAACCTGGTTTTTTAACGCGTGTGGCACTACGAAATTTCGAATTTACTTTTTGAGAACATGCTTTTCCAGAAGTCACCGCAAAAACGGTACGCTTGTATCCGTCAGGACATTTGTAGCACTTTCCATTCGGATCCCAAAAATAGCCTCTTGCACAATCTGTTCCTAAAAGTCCTTTTCCTGTGCCGCCTTTTAATGCTGGTTTGTATACAATTCCTCCTTGCTTTTCACAAGCATTTTGGCTTTTCACAGAAGCTACAGTTCTTTTGAAGCCAGAAGGGCATGTCCAACATTTTCCTGTTCCAATATCGTAAAACGAAGAACCTGTACATTTTTTAGGTTTCCCTACTGGAATCGCTTTGGCAAATATTGGAGCAATTTTGTTAATCTCTCTTATAACCGTTTGCTCCCCTTTTTTAGTTTCATTTTTAACCGTTTTTATACCTTTTTTAGTTTCGTTTTCAACAACCACTAACCCTTTATCAACTTCTTTTTCGACAACTACTCCTGTGGCTTTTACATCTCTTACGGTATTCTTCACTACTCTTTTTGTTTCTTTGGCAGCGTCACCAATTACTTGTACTTCTGCTAAAGAAAGAATTCCAGTTTGACTCATTAATTGCACTTTCACCCATTTCGCTCTTTTTCTAACACTGAACTTTAATGGGTATTGAATGCCTGGCGAATATCTGTGGTTCGTTTTATTCACACGTTCCCATCTTCCATCTCTATAAATAGATACTACCAAATTATCTAGACGGTTTCTACAGCAATCTGTTCGGTTATAAATCAAGACTTCTTTAATATATTGCTTCTTTCCAAGATCTACTTGCCACCAAGGATTTACGGTTCCGCCATCTCTGGTATGTGTTACAGACCTGTTACTCCAGCTACCGTTGGTGTTGCCATCAACAGCCAATCGCGCGGCTCCTTGAGATGCATTGTAATTACTAGATTGTGTTGCTTTTTTACCCAAGGCAATGTTAAATTGCGCATGCGCATCAAATGTTATCAAGGCAAAGCCTACTAACAATAAGATCAATGATTTTTTCATTTTTTTCGTATTTTAATTAAACATATATTACATAGGATAAAACTCCGATTAAAAAAACCAATTCGTTAGCAGACATTTAAAAAATACTAGCACAAAATTGAATTCAAAAAAAATGCTATAAAGCGCAAGTTTTGTGCTATTGTAATTTGCTGACATATACGTAATTTCAAATTTTAGTCAATTTCTATACGTGATTTTACGCTATCTTTACAATACTTTGAAGAAAACATTTCTATACATTCTATTCCTTTTCTTATTTTGGAATCCAACTTCGCTGATGGGTCAAGAAAACTATGTCATCTCCTATTTGACAGAAAAAGAACGTGCTAATTTTGGTGATATTTATAGTTTGTATGAAGATCCTACAGGGATTATCTGGATGGGAATTTACGGTAAAGGACTCGCCTACTACGATGGCGAACGCGTAAAACGTTTTCCGCTACCTAACGAGCAAAACTTTGCAAATCGTGATGTAATTTTTGAAGGATTTGAAGAATACATATATTTCAATTACGGAAATAGTGTTCATGTTTTTGATCCTATTGCGCAAAACATTCCTAAAATAATTAAGCTAACAGAAACACAAAATAAGCAAGGGCAACTTTCTAGTATTACTGTCACACGAAAAGGTGATGATATATATACTTGGGGAACGCTCCGAATCAATTCAAAAACTGCACATCCAGAATATCATTTGCTGATTTCTAAAAATCACGGCAAATTTACACAACTCACCAACAAACCCATTCGTACACAAGGTAGTGTACTCATAAAACGATGTGGCAATCAAGTTTTTATAAAAGCAGAAAATGGTTTTGAAATGTGGGCTGCTGATGGAAAAACTACTTCGTTGGAATTTACGCAAGTTCCTATGGAAATTATCACGCCTTTTAATGTAACTATTGAAGAAAATAAAACTATTTGGGTTGCAGGAAACTGTCAAGAGTTCAAGATGAATGGCAACAATAGATACTTATATGCCTGCGATATTTGGAAAAAATCACCAAATACAAATCAATTTATTCAAATAAAAGCAGACGCAGAAGGTCGTAATGTACTGTCAAATGTAAATTCGTTTTTGCGGAAGTTGTGCATTATCAACGGAAAGCATTTTTCAATTGTAGCACATAATGATCGTCTTGAGAAGACAGATCAACCAATCAATATTATTCAAAATGATAATATATCGCTCATCTTACCACACACCACTTTACAAACAACGTCAGGAATTATCTGGTGGGCAAGCAAAGACGGACTTTTCAAATTAACACCGCAACCTCCAGCATTTAAGTTATTACCAGCGCTGAGCATGCGCGCTTTTGTTGAAGACGAGAACGGTCACATCTATGGAAATTTAGATCTCTATACAAAATACACAAAAGGATCATCCATTATGAAATATGATCCAGAAACCAATAAAACAACTACCGTACTAAACGTACCTTATGGAGGTGGTTTTTGGTATCATGCAAATGCTCATAAAGGCAATGTTCACGCTTTTAGCGGATTATTAAATTTTGAAAAAGGGTATACAAAAGTTTTTGAAGATGTATATAAAGATTTTTCAGATCGTCCTTTATTATCTCTCATCACAAAAAAAGGAACATTATGGAAAGCACATTGGGGAATTCCGTATATAGGAATTTACGATCTCGATGATGGAAAGCGCATTAAAAAAGTACGTATCGAAGCGTTACAAGCTGCTTCTGTAAGCTTAAATGATTGGTATCAACGTCCGTCAGACAATACTATTTGGTTAGGCAGTTACGGTGTGGGAATTTTTATTTTTAATGAAGATGGAACGCTGTTGCACCATTTGAACCGTACTGATGAAAGTATCGTGCCTTTAGTGAACAATGTGGTTTCTTCTTTTTATGAAGATAGCCAAGGGCGCATGTGGATTGGCCATGGAGCAGGTTTGAGCCGAATTGATGCTGACTTTTCAAACATTACTCATTACACAATTGATGCTTTCAATCCTGAATCGCGATTGGTGTACGGAATTCTTCCCGAAGATGACGATCACTTTTTGTGGCTCAGTACAAGCAAAGGAATTTTTCGCTTTGATACCAATACAGAGAAATTTATGGACTTTCCGCTGCATCCAAACATCATGAATTATGAATACAACCGAACGTCATATTTAAAAAGTTCGAAAGGACAATTCTTTTTTGGCAATTCACGCTCCGATCATCCAACTATAAGCTTTTATCCAGACGAAGTATTGAGTTATTATAAAAAAGTAACCTCCAAAAAATCGCAAATCATTCTTACTTCTTTTTCTCAATATGATGGAAAAAATGAAGCAGTGATCAACCATCAAAAAGGCTTGCAAAGTATAGACAGCATCATACTACAGCCAGGAGATCGTTTTTTTGAATTATCATTTGCAGCAACAGATTTTAGAAGTCCTGAAAATAATCATTATACGTTTTATCTTGAAAATTATGACGACGATTGGTATCCGATAGCGAGAAACAATAACAAAGTTCGCTATGAAAATCTCCCGCCAGGAACGTATATGCTTAAATTACGAGGTGCACTCGTTCCTAAAAGTGTTTCGGAAAATGAACGCACTATTACTGTGATTGTACAACCGTTTTGGTATCAAACACTTTGGGCAAAAATGGTACTCACAGTATTAATTTTGAGCATTGCGTTTCTCATATTACAGTTCAAACTAAGACAACAACGCACAAAACAAGAATCGGTCCGATTGCTAGAGTTAGACAACATTAAAACAAAATTATATACAAACATTACCCACGAATTTAGAACGCCGTTAACGGTCATCATGGGCATGAACGAGAATATTAGCGGACACCCAAACGAGCGCAGTTTGATACAACGAAATGCCGAAAACCTGTTAGGATTGATCAATCAGTTGTTAGATCTTTCTAAATTGGATGCGGGAATGGTAACGCTCGAAACAACGCGCGGAGATGTTATTGTCTATTTGCAATACCTTACGGAATCTTTCTATTCGATGGCTTCACAAAAAAAAGTGAGTTTGCGCTTTGAATCTGCATTGGAAAGTTTGGAAATGGAGTATGACGAAACCAAGCTTCAACATGTGTTATATAATTTGCTTTCGAATGCCATCAAGTTTACGCAAAGTGGTGGAAAAATAAATGTTTCTGTAAGCATCGAGGCTCAAAAAAACGATTCAAACTTAAAAATTGAAATTAAAGATACAGGCGAAGGAATTGCTCCTGACGATCTTCCACATATTTTTGAACGCTTTTATCAAGGTGGCTCCAAAACTACGGTTGATAAAGGATTTCAGAGCTATTCAGGAACAGGAATTGGCTTGTCTTTAACGAAAGACTTAGTGGAAGTAATGCAAGGTAAAATTGACGTACAAAGTAAGCTCGGTTGGGGAACTTCGTTTACGGTTGTAGTACCGATTAAAAATGCACAAGCAACCACTAGCTCCGCTCCTATTTCGTCTGAAAATAATTTGAAACTTGGGTTGGAAGAAACTGAAGTTATTACCGAGCAGCCAGAAGAAGAAAAACCAATGTTGTTACTCATTGAAGACAGCGCAGGAATTGTAAGTTATATTCGTTCTATTGTTGAAAAAACCTATGATGTACACGTCGCAATAAACGGTGAAGAAGGTGTTGACAAAGCCATCGTGTTGATTCCTGATTTGATTATTTCTGACGTGATGATGCCCAAAAAGAATGGTTTTGAAGTATGTGATATCTTGAAAAAAGACGAACGAACGAGTCACATTCCCATCATTATGCTGACGGCAAAAGCAGACATATCGTCAAAAATTGAAGGCTTGGAAACTGGCGCAGATGCTTATATGACCAAACCTTTTGAGAAAAACGAATTGATGATTCGGATCAAAAAACTGCTAGAACTTCGCAAAAAGTTACAAGAATATTACGGCGATGGAAAAATTGACACGCAAAATAGTCAAGTGTCACAACCTGTAGAACATGCATTTGTGGCAAAAATTCAATCGTATATTGAACTCCATTTTCAAGATTCGGAATTGTCGGTGACAACCATTTCGGAAGCACTCAATTTGAGTCATTCACAACTGTATCGCAAGTTAAAAGCGATAACGGGGAAAACCTTGACACAATTCATCCGTTCTGTGCGTTTGCAAAAAGCGGTACATCTCATTCAAACCACCGATTTAACCATTTCTGAAATCGCGTATGAAGTTGGCTATAATGATCCAAATTACTTTACGCGAACTTTTAAAAAGGAGTTCAAAAAAGTGCCTGGCGATTTACGAAATACGACAACTTCTTAACAATACTAATCGCTTTTCGGAAACTTCGCCTTAATGGCATCTAAACACAAATTATGAATGCTTCCTTCATGCGTATGTTTTTTAGAGCTTTCCGCAGAATACGTTCCTTCTTGTACTTGCTTTCCAATAATTTGATACGCTTCTCTGAACGAAACACCCGCTACAACCAAATTGTTGATACTATCGACTGTAGAAAGGTATTTGTATTTTTCATCGGTGAAATTTATCTTTTTTAATTGTATTTGTTGAATGGAATGATTGAAAATTTCCAGTACATTTTTCATATCTAAAAATGCTGAAATCATGTATTCTTTTAAAAGTTGAAAGTCTCGATGATAACCGCTCGGCAAATTATTAGTAATGAGTACCATTTCCGTATACAAAGCTTGAATTTTATTGCATTTTCCACGAATCAATTCAAAAACATCTGGATTTTTTTTATGTGGCATAATGCTGCTTCCCGTCGTAAGTGCATCTGGAAATGCTATAAAATCAAAGTTTTGACTCATATACAAACAAATATCCATGGCAAATCGTGCTAAGGTATTTGCCAAGCTTCCCAATGCCATCGCTACGGTTCGTTCGCTTTTTCCTCTGCTCATTTGTGCGGCAACCACATTGTATTTTAACGTCGAAAAACCCAATGCTTCGGTGGTAAATGTTCTGTCAATCGGAAATGAACTTCCATATCCTGCCGCCGAACCCAACGGATTCTGATCTACGGTTTTTAAAGCTGCTTGCAATACATATACATCGTCAATTAACAATTCTGCATACGCCGAAAACCACAATCCGAAAGAAGAAGGCATCGCCACTTGTAAGTGTGTATATCCTGGCAATAAAGCATCTTTATGCGTTTCTGCTAAGTGCAACAATGTATCAAATAAAGTCTCTGTTTGATCTATGACAATGCTTAGATGATCTTTATAAAACAACTGCAACGCCACCAATACTTGATCGTTTCGAGAACGCGCTGTGTGAATCTTTTTCCCCACGTCGCCATACATTTGTGTGAGTTCAAACTCTATTTTAGAATGTACATCTTCAAATTGTGGATCAATGACAAAAGTTCCGTTGTCCAATTGTTGCTGTAAAGTTTCCAATCCCGTGATGAGTTGTTGTAGCTCTTCCGTAGAAATAATCTGAATCTTTTCTAACATTTTTGCATGCGCCAACGAAGCTTGTACATCATATTTTGCAATGTGAATGTCTATTTCACGATCGTTTCCTACCGTAAATGCTTCTATTTTTTTATCAATTGTAATTCCTTTATCCCAAAGTTTCATATATCTTCTCTTTTGTATTCCTGCAAAGGCAAGAATCTGTTTTTAGTCGTTAGTTGAGTATTGAGATTTTCTGAGAAACTTCTCAATACTCAAAACTATCATTACACAATTCTACTCAATAATTCTATATAAATTCTCACGCCTTCTTCTATTTCATACAAGTAAATAAATTCATCTGCCGTGTGCGAACGTTTGCTGTTTCCTGGTCCTAATTTTAATGACGGACAAGACAATACGGCTTGATCGGATAGTGTTGGCGAACCGTAAGTTTCTCTTCCCAAAGCAATTCCGGCTTGCACGAGCGGATGTTCTTTGGAAATGGAAGACGAATTTAAACGCAAACTTCTCGGAATAATTTCCGAACAAGGCGATTCCACTTGCAAAATATCTACAATTTCTTTGTTGGAATATGCATCATTCACACGAACATCAACCACCAGTTTTACTTCAGCAGGCACTGCATTGTGCTGCTTTCCCGCATTGATTTGTGTCACGGTCATTTTTACATCGCCCAACACGGAAGATTTTCTTTTAAAAGTATACGCTTGAAACCATTGCAATACCTCAATAGTATTGTAAATAGCGTTGTCCGAATTTGGATGTGCAGCATGACTCGGCGTACCTTTGACAGTGGCATCAAAAACTACCAACCCTTTTTCAGCGATCGCCAATTGCATCAAAGTTGGTTCGCCCACAATTGCCACATCAATTTTTGGAATGATGGACAACATACTGTTCAAACCGTTTTTGCCACTACTTTCCTCTTCTGCGGAAGCGACCAGAACTAAATTATATGCTAAATTGGGTTGTTGATAATAATAGGTAAACGTTGCGATGAGCGACACCAAACAGCCGCCAGCATCATTACTGCCCAAACCATACAATTTTCCATCTTCCTCAATCGCTTCAAACGGATTTTTGGTGTATCCATTATTCGGTTTTACCGTGTCGTGATGCGAATTGAGCAATAATGTCGGTTTACTTTCGTCAAAATGCAAATTGGTTGCCCAAATGTTATTGTTGTTTCTTTTAAAAGGAATTTGGTGTTCTTGAAACCAGTTTTCTATATGTGCTGCAGTGCCTTCTTCTTCCGAAGAAAACGACGGTGTTTCAATCAATTTTTTCAGCAATTCAATTGCTTTATTTGTGAGTGTTGTTTGATTCATTTTTGAATGATTGTATGTTTTATTTTTTTGTTTAAAAGCATCTTTGATTTCCCAATATGGACTTTTTTTACGTGATGATCAATCGCATGAAAGCAATTGGTCAGTTTTGGCAACATGCCATCGGCAATGATTTTTTCTTTGAGCAACTGTTGATAATTCTCTGTATCAATCGTTTCTATGACGGAATCTTCTTGGTGGACATCTTTTAAAACGCCATTTTTTTCGAAGCAATAATACAATTCCGTCGAATACACTTCCGCAAAAGCAATGGCCAATTCAGATGCTACTGTATCGGCATTGGTGTTGAGTAATTGTCCATTTTTGTCATGTGTAATGGCACAAAAAACAGGCGTAACTCCACGATTCAAAAGTAATTGCAAAATGTCTGTGTTTATTTTTTTAATATCACCCACAAAACCATAATCAATAGTTTTTACAGGTCGTTTTTCAGCCAAAATACTATTGCCATCTGCGCCCGAAAATCCCATTGCGTTGGTGTTTTTTGCTTGCAGCTTTGCAACGATCGTTTTATTGATTTTTCCTGCATACACCATCATGATAATGTCTAAGGTTTCCGCATTTGTAATACGTCTTCCCTCATTCATTTGAACTTCCACCTTCATTTGTGCGGCCAATGCTGTAGCCGATTTTCCGCCACCATGCACGAGTATTTTTGGTGAAGTTACCTGTGCAAAATCGTCCAAGAATGCATCTAACGCAAGTTCATCGTTCAACACGTGACCGCCAATTTTAACAATTTTTAATGTTTCCATTGCTATTGCTTTTTTTTATATTTGAATTATGTATGAATATCTAATTGAACCTATTTTAAAATTTTTATTTCGCCCATTTTTAAATTTGTTAGACCAATTATTTCAACTGTTTGGAGGTTTTTTTAGTTCTCGAAAAAAGAAGAAATAATTACAGATTTTCTAAGATTTTTTTCAGGACGATTTGTGCCGAATACACTCTGTTGCCAGCTTGCTGAATGACGATGGAGTTGTCACTGTCCAACACGGCATCTTCCACCACTACATTTCTTCGCACAGGCAAACAGTGCATAAATTTTGCATTGCTCAGTTTGTCTTTTGTCAACATCCAACTGCTATCTTGATGCAATACATTTCCATACGATTCGTAACTACTCCAGTTTTTTACATACACAAAATCTGCATGTTGCAACGCTTTTCCTTGATCGTACTCAATAGGAACGTTCTGCATAATTTCAGGGTTCAATTCATAGCCTTTTGGATGCGTGATGCAAAAATCTACAGTAACTTGCTGCATCATTTTCACAAACGAATTTGCCACCGCTTGCGGCAACGCTTTTGGATGCGGCGCCCACGACAAAACAACTTTTGGTTTTTGTTGTAGTTTGACTTCTTCAATCGTAATGGCATCTGCGAGTGCTTGCAACGGATGCATGGTGGCACTTTCCATATTCACAATGGGGACAGTGGCGTGTTTTACAAAACTGTTTAAAATCCACTCGGAAGCATCTTTCTCCTTGTCTGATAAACTCGGAAATGCTCGCACGGCAATAATATCAGCATATTGCGAAATCACTTGTGCCGCTTCTTTGATATGTTCGGAAGCTTCCATATTCATTACTGTTCCGTCTTCAAACTCCAAATTCCACGCATCGTTTACATTCAAAATCATAACACTCATGCCTAAATTTTTTGCTGCTTTTTCTGTGCTCAATCGCGTTCGTAAACTTGCATTAAAAAAGAGCATGACTAAGGTTTTGTGTTTCCCTAGCGTTTCAAACGCAAACGGATTTTTCTTCAATTCCAACGCTGCTGCAATCGTTTTGGCGATATTTTCTATATCGTGAATATTTGTGAACTTTTTCATATGTATTTCCCACGAAAGTGG
>CAZHSA010000035.1:0-19354 GCA_964535135.1 uncultured Kordia sp. | reverse complement strand
TCAACTTCTGCTGTACTTGGATCGTCATCGTTGTCTGTACCATCAGCTCCAGTGTTTAGGTTGTCATTTACATCTGGTTCTACACCTGTGTCATCACTTGTATCAAAGCCATCATCAAGTCCGTCGCCATCGGTGTCAGCTCCTGTGAAGGTACCTTGACCTGCTTCTTCCAGATCGTTTATTCCATCATCATCACTGTCTGTGTCTAAATAATCTGGTGTAGTGTCTGTATCTGTGTTTTCTGGACTGTCAATGAAGCCTGCATTTTCATACGCATCATCAATTCCGTTGTTGTTATTGTCGATGCCACTTGGTGGTGTGTAACTTCCTGTGGATTGTGCTTCTACATTGTCTGGAATACCATCATCATCGGCATCAATATCCAAAAAGTCAGGCCCATCGTTTACATTACTGTCTGAGTTTAATGGTGTGGTTCCTGCTGTGTTGTCTGCTTGACCGTCCATATTGCCATCTGCGAAGACTGCATCATCAGCATCTACATCACCATCATTGTCTGTATCTAGATCACCGTTGCCTGTTTCGACAACATCCGTGATTCCGTCATTGTCACTATCAAGATCGAAGTGATTTGGAATGCCATCGTTATCTGCATCAAATCCAGCTTCAATCATGCCATTTACATCTCCAATTCCTGGATCTGCTGGAGCGTCATCTAAGTAGTTTGGCACGCCATCGTTGTCAGTGTCTGCACTTGGATCAACTCCTGTTGGATTTTCATCAACATCGGCGATTCCATCATTGTCATCGTCGACGTCGTCTACATCAACTATTCCATCTCCGTCATTATCTGGTCTATCATCAATCGGGTCACACGCATCTGCTATGCCATCATTGTCTGTATCTGGTCCATTAGCAGTTACATCTGCTGTTGTTGCTTGTCCTGTTCCTGCTACAGTTGGCACTCCTTCATCTACTCCTGCTGTTGTTCCTACGACATCTCCTAGACTATCGTCTCCGTCAAGGTCAGCAGTTGTAAATGATCCTCCTGCTTCTACGGCATCTGGACAACCATCATTGTCACTATCTGTATCAAAACAATTGGCAATTCCGTCACCATCATCGTCGTTTAAGGATGTAAAAGATACTAGTGTTATTGCAGTAGTAACTGTAGAAGTTTGCCCTGCATTTTTACCTCCTCTTATAATAATTGTATCTACTGGTCCTGGGATGGTAACTCTTCCTCTATTTGAATCTACATTGGTTCCTCCTACACCTGTATTTCCTTCAAGTCCAGTTCCACTGGATGCTACGGTAACTGTTCCTGTTCCCGCTGGCATATTATCATCTAAGTTATCAAAGTTACTTGCGTTTATGGTTACTGGAACACCTTGATAACTTGCTTCAAATTCAAATATGTCTCCTCCATTTAAGCCAGCAACTGTCATTTCAAAGTTAGTAGCACCTGCTAGCAAATCGATTGTGATTAACATGTGATCACCAGCAGCAGGATTTGTGGTATTGAATCCTTGTACTTGTGTTGGTTGAAAGTAGAAATAATCATCTATTGGTGCGCCATCATCTAAAATTTGCACTCCATTATTCCAAATTGGAGTTCCTGCCGCAGCAGTATCAATAAGTGTTGCTGTTATGTTTGCACGTCCACCGAAAACACCATTTATGGTAGCTGTTGTTCCATCACCTGTTGGTGCAGCCGCAGATTGTAACTGAAAAGTTCCACCACCTGGACTTGCTCCGTTGGAAGGAAAACCTGGACTATTTAAAGCTCCCGAAGGGATTCCAGCACATTCTACACTGTCTAATATTCCATCATTATCATCGTCTAAGTCATCAGAATTTACAACTCCATCACCATCTGCATCTCCCGCTGGTAATACGGCTGGTCCAGTTGGATCTTCAATGACTCCTGTAAGTTCTATATTATCGTCACCGACAAGATCATCAATTAGTACATACGTTACTGTTAGTACATCAGTACCATTAATATTTTCTATTTGTTGTGTAATTGGTATTAGATTTCCACGATAATCAAAGTCTATTCCTCCTGCAACAGAAGGTCCAAATTTTCTATACGCATCATAATCTGATAAGGAAGAGATTCCATACCAATAGAATTTTACTGTAGCAGCTTGTCCGTTTCCTGCACAAGCCAAAGAGAAGTCAATTAATCCGTACGGGTAATCATATATAGCGTCTTGACTTGCTAAAGAGGCTTCTGACACTAATACCATTCCTGTAATTTGATTACAATCTTCTCCAATGTTTGGTGACGTAACTTCGATAGTCACATAATCTCCGTTTGCATCTGGAATGGAAGCTACATCTGGTTGTTGACTGTCTGGCGTTCCATCATTATTTCCATCACCTCCATTTGGCGCGCCGTCTTCTACAACTTCATCTACATTATCCATGTCATTCATGACGCCTGTAAAATTGATCGTAACTGAACTTATTGATGCTAAACAGCTTGTTACTGTGTAGTCAAATATATAGGTTCCTGTAGTTAGCCCTGAACTGTCTAGTGTTCCTGCACTTTGATCAAAATTCATTCCTGGAGCAGTGGAACTTCCGTTAACGCTCCAAGTTCCTCCTGCATCTGGCGTACCATTTAGATTGCTAAATAAATTGATTACTCCAGAAGTTGTTGTTGCACTTATTGTATTGTCCATTCCAGAATTTGGTGCAGCTTGGACTGAAACTGTAACTGAAGTTGTTTCATTTACGACACAAGGTCCAGAAGCAGTTACTGTGTAATCGAAGATATAGACACCGCCAGTGGTTGGATTGTACGTTCCTGCTCCTGCACTAAAATCTCCTCCTGGAACATTTGGAGAACTTCCGTTTACACTCCAAGTTCCTCCTGAGTCAGCTCCTGTGAGTAAGGTGTTTAAGTCTACTAAGGCATCTCCGGCACAAGCATAGCTATCTGTTCCTGTTCCTGCAACTGGTTTGTCTGTTACTGTTACTTGTACTACATCTTCACCTGCACACATGGTTCCGTTATCCGCATTTAGTCTAAACCAAGTGGTTTCATTTACGGTTACGGAAGGTGTTAGCGTTCCTATTTCAAAAGGTGCGCTCCACGGACCTGTTGGGCCGTCCGTACTATACGACCATGCGTATCCTCCTGAACCATTGACACCAATATTATCTTGAATATTTAAAGCTTCATTTGTAGCGACTGCCGTTGTAAATGGCACTTCATAGATAGAAGCCGTAGCTGCAGTACAGGAGTCATCATTGATTTGAGCAGATGGTGTTCCGTTAGGAATAGTTCCGCTGGTAAAAGTTGACGTATTTGATCCATCAACAAAACTGATGATTACAGAGTCTATTTCTCCAAAGTCTTGAAATTCACAATCGTATATTTGTACTTTCCAGCCACCTTGTCTTGCATCGTAGCCATTAAGCGGCGTCATATCAATAAGATTGATTCCTGAGGCTGGTGAAAATACTGTACAAACTGTTGAGTTGTTGGAAGGATTAGAGTAATAGGCATTATATGTACCTGTTAATGCCGGACCTGCACCACTACATGCGTTATTTCTTGCAAATTCACATATATCAAAAACAGGAAGTGTTGGTGTTATGGTTTGATCATTTGTGAATGTTAAGTTTACCGCATTATCAGCTGCGTAGCATGGACTACCAGTTTCATTGAGTCCTAATGGAATGGTTACCAAACCATCTGGTGATACTAGATAGTATCCTACATCTGAGATGTATGTATGCGTTACGTTAAAGGTTACTGAGACTACTGTTGAACTCGCTATTCTAAAAGGTCTTTCAACAGGATTGTAATAGGTAAAATCTGTATTATTTGCAGCTATACCGTTTAACATTACCGTATCTCCTTCGCAGGCAGTTTGGTCTGAACCTGCTTGTGTTTGAATGGATGTATTCCAAACCCAAGCTCTTCCTTCTTCAATGGTTCCACCGTCATTTCTAACTACTAAATAACCACCATCAGCTAATCCAGTTTGAATTCTGGTTGAGTTTATAGCGTAGTCATCATACGAATTTGTTGTTGGGTTGAATACATACCAATCATACGTTGTTATTCCTGTTCCGGCCGGACATTCTAGTTGTCCAACATTAGCGCCTCCATCAAAAACAAATATAGGATCATCTGAGTTTGCTGAGAATAGCGGATTAGAGTAGCTTGTTGTCAGCGTTCCGCAATTGGAAGACGCTGTTGGTGCTGTTAACGCTATTTCACTTCCTTCTAATTTTATAACTAATACCGTTGTTGTTTCATCACTACAAGGACCGCTTCCCATCACAGTATAGTTAAAGGTTGAAGGTCCTAACGGCAAGCTTGCTACTGTTAATGTACTTCCCGATAATGCACCAGTTCCGTCATTGTCAAACCACATTCCTCCAGCATCTTCTGAACCATCCAAAGCATTAAATAAGTCTGCTGTGGTATCTGTCGTAAAGACATAAAACGGTCCAGAAGTTGCACCGGAATTAGGGGGATTTGTTAGCGTTAGTGTTGCTGTTGCTGCTGCAGATGTGTTTCCGAAAGGATCGGTTACCGTAATTTGTACTATTCTTGGTGTAGCAATTTCTGGAACTACTGTACTGTTTACATACACTAAATCGTCTAGTGTGTTTCTTACGGTGTTTACATCAGCACTTTCATTGGTTACTATTAAAGTTGTAGTTCCATTACCAGACACTGAAACACCCGGAAAGATTCCTTTTATACTTAGTGTTTCATTTCCTGCATCTTGAGGATTTGTAAGTGTAATGGTCATAAAGTCAAGACCATGAGGTGCGTTGAAGATTGATGTTGCACCCGTAGAAGCATTGTCTAAAAATTCGGCACTTTTTGAACATCCTGACACATTTATATTTATGGCTCCTGCTCCCGTAATATCTGTATCATCAAGTCTTATATATGGTACAGGAGCGAGATCTAATGTAAAAGGTTCTCCTGAAGCTGCTTCAGCGCCATCAGTAACATAATATTCTACCGTAAGTGTGGTAATAGCAATATTACTTTGTACTGTCCAATAGGTTCCTGCAGTAGTTATAGTACTTGAAGAGCCAATATGAATTTCTGAAGTATTGTTATTGTTTACAAAATGTCCTGTTTGCCCGCCAGTTAAGCTTCCTGAGAATAAAGCGCCTGCATCTGGACTTGATATTTTTATATTTTCTGTGCGAATTAGTTCGCTGTGTTCTTGTGAACTTAGAATGACATGGACAGGTTCGCTAAATGTATAGGTATATGTATTTCCTGAAATACCTGTACTTGCTCTGCTATTATTAAAACTATTTGTCAGCGTTACTGAAGGATTGACCGCATTTTCTGCACCTCCAGTTGAGGCAGATGGACCTCTGGTAATATCAACCGTAACAAAAGTAACTCCGTCTCCAACGGCTGATAAACTACTTGTTTGAAAGTTGTTTTCTGGAACAGATCCTGATAAACCTCCCCAAGTTGTTGTTACTTGCGCTTTTGACTCATTTGAAAATACGAGCATCAAGACGAATGCAATGATAAACTGCAATCGGTGAATTTTATGTGTAGTAATTCTCTTTTTTATCACGGAGCGACGATTGCTCATTTCCTCAAAAAATAGTCTAATTTTTGAGTACACAATTAAAAGATATCTTAACATAAGTGAAAAGTATATTAGCACACTTCTATTTTTATAGAAGTATATTTGGTTAGTTAGAATATTGGCATTATATTGTAAATACGCTTTTTGAAGTTGCCTGCAACTTGCCTACCGTCTTGTGAGCAAATCAGTAATTATTATACTTTTTATATATTGGAATTGAGTCGGTTAGATATACTTGACTCCTGATAGAATAAAGATGTAACATAATACAATTGGTTTTTAATTAAATTAATTGTTATCCTGCCCTGCTTTTGTTTGCTCGCCAAAGTTTTACAATTGCGGGGTTTTTTATTTATATATAGTCGTGTAATGATTTATTTTTGACAAATCATTATGCACTGAAAAGCACCTACCCTATAGAGTAGATTATTTTTTTTAATTGTTTTTATTGAAAATTGATTAAATAGTTCTTAGAAAACTATTTAGGGAATTAATCAATAGGTTTTGATTTTAGAGAAAACTTGAATTGAATTCATTGGGTTAATTTGGGTTTTTTATGTTATTTATAGTTATCAAAATATTTTAAATGTAATATACATCTTCCTTTTAAGGAAAGAAATAACTTTCATAAAATTAAGATAAATAATAATAATAGAGGATGGCTTAACTCTACTTTCATTATGGTTTTCAATTTTAACCAAAAGAAATGAGAATCATATTATTATTTTCTTGTGCCCTTATAAGTATTACGATTTGATTTTTTACATTGGTTAATGTGTAAAAGACTATCAAACTTATAAATGTAAATATAGTTAATATTTTCTTAATTCCAAATGATTTTAATTTAGTAAATAAATATTTTTCATCGAATTTTGTAAGATAAGACTTCAATTAAGGGAATCTAGCAGCATTATTACAAATATTTATAACTGTAAATGGTTCCAGCAATACAATATACTGAACACAAATTTGATCTAAAAAATGAGTTCGTTCCTAAACTTGTTGAAGAAAAATTTGAAAAGTCGCTATACTACTTAGATAACTTTATATCTTCTTTGGTAATAACATAGTCTTGATAATCGCGAATATAGTCTGATTCATTGAATTCGTCAGAAGCTAATACTAAGCAAACAGCTCCGGAAGAAAAGTTTTCTAATTCTCGCCAAATACCATGTGGAATTAAGCAACCTTGATTCGGTTTGTTGAGTAAGATACGTCTTTTGGAAGTTCCGTCTTTGAAAATGACTTCAAAACTACCACTGAGCGCAATTAATACCTCGTGCTGCTCTACATGTGCATGTCCGCCTCTTTTTGCTCCACTAGGAATGTCGTACAAATAATATACACGCTTGCATTTGAAAGGAATGGTATCGCCTTCAATTACAGAAATGTTTCCTCTAAAGTCTTCGATTTTGGGGATCGTTATGAGTTGGATATCAGCAACAGTTGTAGACATATTTTAGACATTTATAAGTTGAATCCATTGCTGGATTACATTCTTTTCTGTGAATTTTGAAATGGAATATACAGCATTTTGTTTACAATTCATATACAATTCCATATTTTCGATTAAAAGTAACATTGCTTCTTTCAAATTCGCAAAGTTTTGATCTTCAACAAGCAAACCGTTGGTTTTGTGTTGAATTATTTCACTTGGTCCTGATTTACAGTCAAAAGCAATGACAGGCGTTTTTTGTTGCAATGCTTCAAGTAAAACCATTGGAAAACCTTCTACCCTACTCGACAGAACTAAGTATTTTGCATGTTGAATGTATTCTGTAACGTTTTGTACAAACCCTAAAAGCTTTACGTGTGCTTGCAACTGTAGTTTTTCAATTAGTTTTTCTAGCGATTCTTTATCATCTCCATCTCCGCAAATGTAGAGTTTGATGTTTTTTTCTGCCAATTTGGAAGCGTGGTAGGTTTCAATGAGCCGATCAAACTGTTTGATGTCGTTTTGCAAGCGTCCGACTGCAATGATGTAGTCGTCTTTTACTAGGGTGGTTTCGCTCTGAGTCGATTCTACGGCAGTGATATAATTAGGAATATGCAGTAGATTTTCAAAATCGTACATGGCTCCTAGTTTTCGCTCAATAGCTTCCGAAACTGCCACAACCGCGTGTGTTTTGTTATATATTTCTCGAAATAGTTTTCCTTTCGGGATATGCCACTCAATGTGATAACTGTGCACCATCATCATCATTTTTTTGGCTTCAAAGATGAACTTGTGCAGCAAGTATTCCATAAAGAATCGGCTGCGCGCTCGAAAGTCAATATACATGTCCGCATTGCACGCTTTGTACGCCTTTTTGAATGCAAAAAACTTCTGGATTTGCTTGATGATTTTGATAGAAGATTCATTCCTGCCCAAATTGTATAATGTCCCTGCAAAATCGTAGGTAATTTGATCTTTTACCGAAATGATTGATACTTCAAAACCGTACTTTTGAAGCGATTTGGAAAAGTTTGCCGCCTGCTTTTCTGCGCCGCCGCCACTGAGACATTCGACAATTATACAGATTTTCTTTTTAGAATTTTGCAGCATAAAGTTTTCCTACTATCTTTCACACAAATATACTGTTTATGCGCATATTATTGGTTGGAGAATACAGTAGATTTCACAATTCACTTAAAGAAGGTCTACAAGAGTTACAGCACGATGTTACATTGATCGGTCGCGCTGACAACTTTAAGAATTATCCAATTGATATTTCGCTTGAAGCTACTTTTTTTCATAAAAAGATTCCGAACGCATTTCGACAACTCCTGTTTAAAGTTTTTAAATTTGATATTGCTTTTTTAGAAATTGCCTTTCGTTTTTATAAACATCGAAAGTCGTTTCAGGCGTATGATGTGGTACAATTGATTAACGAGTTTCCGTTTGCCACAATTCCGTTTGTGGAACGAAAGTTACTGAAGTATCTTTTTAAACATAATAAAAAAGTGTATTTGTCTTCTTGTGGCGATGATTTTCATTATGTGAATTTTATTTTGAATGCCGATTTGCCATACCACATGCTTACTGCGTATCAGAACGATAAAAGCACCAAAAAATGGTTTCAGTATTCGTTGCAATATTTGTCGAAAGCACATGAAAAGTTGCATCATTTTGTGATTGAACATAGTAAAGGAGTTATTCCTGCGAATTTTGATTATGAAATGGCGTATAGAAAGCATCCAAAAGTGTTACCGTTACTTCCGTTTCCGATTAATGTAGATGCATTACAGTTTGAACCTTTGACGTATACCGGAAAAGTGATTATTTTTCATGGTGTGAATCAGGTGAATTTTTTGAAGAAAGGAAACAACTTGATTGAGAAAGCGTTGAAAATTATTGAGGAAAAGTATCCGAATCGTGTTGAAGTACAAACCGTTTCCAATTTGCCCTACACGGAATATATTGAAACGTATACGAAAGCGCATATTATTATGGATCAGCTATACGGATACGATCAAGGATATAATGCGTTGGAAGCCATGGCAAAAGGAAAAGTAGTGTTTTCTGGTGCTGAAAACGATTTTTTAAAGCATTATCAATTGGAAAAACCTGTGCTTATGAATGCTACACCTAATGTGAATGATTTGGTAGAAAAGTTAAGTTATTTGATTGAAAACCCCGAAGAGATGATTGCCATTGGTAAACGAGCGCGCACTTTTGTGGAAGAGTTTCATGAGTATACATCGGTAGCTGAGCAGTATGTTTCTCTATGGAACGAGTCGTAGACTCGCTCCGATACTAATTATTTAGATTTCTGATGCCTTCGTATACCACAATACTCACGGCGTTGGCTAAATTTAAACTTCTAATGTGTTTGCTAAACATCGGAATGGTGTACAAATCTTCTTTGTGAGCATCAGTGATTTCTTCTGATAATCCTACAGATTCTTTTCCAAAAACTAAAAACAACTCATCTTCAAACGGAATTTCGGTATAGTTTTTTTGGCTTTTACTGGTAAGATAGACCATTTTTTTGTCTGCATTTTTCGTGTAGAATTCTTCTATGTTTTCGTAAATATGGACATCTAAGTGTTGCCAATAATCGAGTCCTGCTCGTTTGAGTCGCGCGTCTGTGATTTCAAAACCAAATGGTTTTACTAAATGCAAGTTGGAACCTGAAGCCAAGCTTAAGCGCCCAATATTTCCTGTATTAGTGTGAATTTCGGGTTCTACGAGTACAATGTTATATGGCATTACTCAAACTTTATGTAATCAATTTCTATTTTGAAAGGGCCTGCTTTTTTTTCGTTAGAAATAAACCCAATGCGGAGAATGTTTGCCAATTCGGTTTGTGTTGGTTTCCCTGGACGTTTGCGCCCAATATTGTACCGATCAAAATCGGCAAAAGTTATTTCTTTGGTTACCCATTTCCAGTTTGTGCCAGGCAAGTCTACTTTATAATAAGGTACATACCAGCGTTTGTCCATTTCTAAGGTGAATCCCATCGTGTATTGTTTGGAACGGTAGTGAATGATTATTTTTTTATAGGAAGAAAGATCGCGTTTTTCATAATGACTTCGAAGAGAAGAAAAACCTCCATTGTTTTCTAAAGAAATATTGCCGTAAAATACAACGCCATCATCCGTGATGCGATAATCGCCTTCGGAAAGTCCACCCATAACACCATCATTGGTAATTTTCCAGCGTTCACCATCTTTGTATTTTCCAAAATCTACGTTGGCTTGTTGTGCAAGCATGAATTGTGAAAGCAGCAAAAAACAAATCGTTGTATGTATATTCATTTCTTTTTTTCTTAAAGATACAAAGATTTGAAAAAGCGATCGAATTCTGGGTAAAAAGTATATAATATGTTTGTTAAAATTCGGAATACAGCATTCTTCAAAAAACGACTTTAAACTATATTTTTAGTTTTTGAATTATTCTCTGTTTTTTCATATTTTTGATAAAAATACATCAAAAAAGACTGTTTTTTTATCATTTTACTGAATTTTCAGCAATAAAACGTATTTTTCCAACACTCTTTATATGTTAATTTTTTAACAGTATTCTGTTTTTGTTAACATATTTTATGTTAATTTTTCCTGCTCAGCGTTAAGTATTGTTAAATCACTTGACATATTTTATTCAGCCCTTATATTGAAAGTGTGATTATTACAAATCGCAATTACAACACTAAAAATTACTTCTTGAAAATTTCATTTTGGATCCTCCAAAGTTCAAGCATTAGTGTTTATTTCAAAAACAATTATTAACCTTAAAAAAGAAAAAATAGTATGAATTATTTGAATATGAGTGATGAAAAATTAGTACCCGTAGTTGTAGAATTAAATACACTACTAGCTAGTTATCATGTATATTATCAGAAATTAAGAAGTTTTCACTGGAATATTTTAGGAAAAAACTTTTTTGACTTGCATGCCAAGTTTGAAGAACTCTATACAAACGCACAAACTAAAATCGACGAAATCGCAGAGCGTATTTTGACGTTAAAGTATCACCCAATTAGTAAAATGAGTGATTATTTAGAAATTTCAACCGTAAAAGAATCAAGTCCATTATTGACAGATACCGAAATGATTGAAATTTTAATTAACGATCACAAGTTGATTTTAGCACAAATGAAAGTCGTAATTGATCATGCAAATGCAGCTGGAGATGAAGGAACCATTGATTTGATTGGCGCCTACATTAGAGAACTAGAGAAAGCCAGTTGGATGTTGAACGCTTGGTCAAAGAAAACAAGTGCACAGTTGAACAACTCAATGGTGAAAGCCTAATTGCAAATTATTTCAACAATAGTATAGACTTCCATAAATACCAAGTCTTCTAAGGTAAGGTATTTAACAGCTGTTGAAGATGTCATCGCAGCTTTATCAAGAGTATGATATCAAGAATCATAAAAACAATAAAAATATTATGAAGAATTATATTAAAATTTTAGTACCAACAATCTTATTATCAACCTCAATTGCATTTGCACAAGACAATGTAGACGATTCAGAAATCGTAAAAGAGAATGTAGCCGAATATGAAATTGTAGAAAAAGCAATTGCTAGTGAAACACGAATTTATGAAGAGACAAAAGCAACATATCCAGTAGCTTTTGACACCGATGATGAATACAACTTAAACCAAGAACGATTAATTATATCGCCGATTTTAGAAACTACGTTTAAATTAGATATAAATAAAGATTCAAATTTTGAAAGAGAAATTACCATCAACTATACAAAACCAGATGATTTTAATTACGATTTTATGCTAACGCGTAACGGATTGAATGTATGGTGTACCGAAAAAGGAATGTCGGTAAAAAATATCTATATGATTGATGCCTATAATAACAAGAAAAAGGTAAATATGTTGACAAAAAAAGGAATGTATACCATCGTCATGTCCAATAATGATGTCTATGAAATTGAAGTGATTGACATGAAATAATATACAGCCTAATTACCTGAAATAGCCTTTTAGCTATGCAAGAACCATCTCAGTTTTGAGGTGGTTTTTTTGTTTATGATGGAACGCCACGCCACTTTTTTAAGTTCTCCTTCTCGCCTTCCCAATCTCTAATGAAATTGTTTTTTAAGAGTTTTGCAGGCATGCCACCCAAAAGAATTTCTTCTCCAAGATCTCTGTAATCTTTGTTGAGTAGCGAGTTGGATGCAATAACACAGTTGTTAGGCGTCATGGTATGTGGCATGATGGAAACTCGGTTGGAGATTGCGTTGTAACTTCCTAAAATAATATCGCCCACCATGTCGTAATACGTTCCCGTTTCTGTATTTTTCATCGGATGCGAATTGCTGTCAATAAGCTGCGATTCGTACGCAACTCCAGTCCAAGCGCCTAGTACGATTTTTTTATGACATATTAGTTTTACATCAGAACCTAAGCCGCTCATATCGCCAAATTCACAATAACCGTTTTTCCCTATATGTACCAAACAATCGTGTCCAAAATGTACATATCCTTTAAATACAAGGTTTCCTTCAATATGAAGTTTTGCAATTCCTTTAGGCATTGTTGTGGTTTCAAACTTTTTCCCAAATCCGATCATCGCTTTCCGAATGGGCGCATCAATAGTAACTTTGCCAGTTAAGTCTGAAAATTTTACTTTTCCGTAAAAATAGAAAGGCAGCTTTTTAGCTTGCGCATACGGCAGCATTTTATAATTGAAATAGAGTGTTTTCAACCAATTTACGGAGAAAAAAAGCGCGAATCTTCTTTTTATAGACCTGTAAATTCTTCCTACCATAATGCGTCTTTTAATTATTTTTTCTTCTCAAAAACTCCTTTAAATCAAGTAATTTATTCAAGTGATATCCTGTAAATAGGACTGAAATTACGCTTAGCAATATAAAGAATACATTTTTAAGTATTGTTTGTGGGATGAAAGTACTTAAAAAAATACATACGCAGAGAATGAGCGCTGGAAAAAAGATTTTATAAAAATCCATGGTGAAATAAAAACCATACCGCAGTTTTGCAATTATAAACACCGAAAGTAGGTGAATGATGTAATAGACTAAGAATGAAATTCCTAAACCTTCCAATCCGTAATAATAAAAACCTGCAACATTTAACCCTAGAAAAAAGAGATTGAAAATAACAGTCGTTTTTAAAAATACGTTGGAGTCGCCTTTGGCAATAAACGCGTAGCCGATAGACCAGGAAATTGCTTTGAAAAACATGCCTATAATTCCCCATTTTACAAAAGCAATGATAGCTAAAAACTTAGAAGAATATAATAGTTGTATGAATACTGGCGCCAAGGCAATGAAGATGACAATTATTGGTGTAATGATTAACATAATGACCAATGCTTGTTGCTGAATTACCTTTGTGACTTCTTCGTTATTGTCGTGAATGGCTGCCAAACGCGGAAAGTAATCTTTTCCCATTGCATTGAAAACAATGTTTACGTAGTAGTTTAAAATGGCGATACCCGCTAAGTAAAAACCAACAACTTCTAAAGAGGTAATTCTTTTTAGATACAATTGAAACGCGTATGTTGATAACACAGTGACAATGCCCGTAAAACTTAATAACAACCCTAGTTTTATGGTTTCTTTTCCGTCTGAAAAATCTTTTTTAATTTTAAAATCGTTCAGTTTTAAAGGCGCCATCACATCTTTTATTTGAAAGTAATAAGACACCAAAAAAGCACTGAAATAACTGATGATGATTGCCGCAACAATTGCCTGAAGTTCAAAATAATAATACAGCGGAATTGTAATGACTAAACTGATGACACTTCCTATCATATTTGCTTTCGCGAGTCTTGGAATGGCTCTCACTCCTTGCAAAATTGAAAAATTTACATTGGTCAATAGTTTGAAAAATAACGCCAAAGACAACCAAATAAATGCAAAAGTATACGACTCTGATTCAAAAACCCATTTGCTCAACATGGACGAAAATACGATCATCAAAATGCTTCCCAAAATGGCAACGTATAACGAAAGTCTTCTGATTAAAGTAATGAGTTTGACTAGAGCTGATTTTTCTTCGTTTTTATGATGCAGAAATGAAATTTCTTTCACGGAACTTTTATCAATTCCTAAGTTTGATATGGAAGCAAACACTTCTAATGTACTGTTCAGTAAACCGTGAATTCCGATTCCGACAGGTCCTAAAAAAATAGCAATTACTTTAGAGCGAATGATGGCAATAAGGATATTGAATACTTCAACACTTCCTATAATTGAAGTTACTTTGAATATGGCTCTGTATTCCTTTTTATTAGACATTAAACGCGTTTAAAATATGGATGATCTTTATGACATCAGCATCAGAAATGATCGGACTTATTGGCAAACTAACGCATTCATCATGAATTTTTTCTGTGATTGGAAAATGCAAATGATTCCACTCTTTGTATGCTTCTTGCTTGTGTGGC
The DNA here is from genome assembly GCA_964535135.1 of uncultured Kordia sp. Lineage (GTDB taxonomy): Bacteria > Bacteroidota > Bacteroidia > Flavobacteriales > Flavobacteriaceae > Kordia. The sequence goes on along the minus strand of CAZHSA010000035.1, from coordinate 4,941 downwards.
GGAATTTCGTAATGTATTAAAGTTCCAATTCCGTTTTCTTGTAAATAGTTTTGCAATGCTTTTCTATGCGCAGTTCGTATCACAAATTGATGAAATACATGCGCTGTATTGTGTTGATAGCTTGGTAAAACAATCAATGGATTTTTAATTTCTGCCAGATATCTTTTTGCCGTGCGCCTTCTCGCTTCATTATCAGCATCTAAATGTGGTAATTTTACGTTTAGAAAAGCCGCCTGAATTTCATCCAACCGATTGTTAACACCTTTGTACTGATTTACATATTTTGACGCGCTTCCGTAATTGCGTAATTTTCGAATGATTTCTGCAAGTTCATCGTCATTTGTGGTAACAGCTCCAGCTTCACCCAATGCACCTAAATTTTTGGTTGGGTAGAAACTAAACCCTGCCGCATCACTTAAATTTCCTGCTTTTTTTCCGTCGTCATTCGTTGCTCCATGCGCTTGTGCAGCATCTTCCATAATGAGCAGATTTTGTTTTTTTGCCATGTCTTGGATCGGACGCATGTCTACTAATTGCCCATACAAATGCACCACCAAGATAGCGCGGGTTTTCCACGTAATGGCCGCTTCAACCGCAGCAGCTTCTATGTTAAACGTTTCTATATTCGGTTCTACCAACACAGGTTTTAATCCCGCTTTGGTAATTCCCAGAATACTGGCAATATACGTGTTTGCCGGCACGATAATTTCGTCACCTTCTTCAAGTTTTCCTAAAATTTTATACGCTTCTAAGATCAAGATTAACGCGTCCAATCCATTGCTGACTCCAATACAATGTTTTGTTCCGCAATACGCAGCATATTGTGTTTCAAATGCTGTTACATTACTGCCCAATACATAATATCCAGAATCCAAAAATTTCTTGAATTCTGTTTGAAATTCCGTTTCAAAACGTGCATTGAGTGTATGTAAATCTAGAAATTTTATCATATAAAAATCGTATCGAGTTTAGGACTGTGTTGCACGTCTATTTCATAAAAATCTTGGGTAATAGTGCGCGCACCAAACCCTTCTTTCCAATAATTTAATCCTGTATTGATGTTTTTTCCTTGATTTTCGTTGGAAATTCCAAAGTCAAAATACATTTTGTCTACAAATACTTCATTCAGCAAATGCAGGTGTAAAAAGTCTAAACTTCCTAAATTATTTTTGTCTTCGTTTCCAGAAATGTATTGCGAATGCGCCACATATTTTGTTTCAAAAATAGTGGTTCCTGCGACAAGCACGTCATCTTTATACACGTTGAATTGTCGTATGTTTTTTGGGAATTTTGCTTTTAATTGTTGAATTTCTCCTAAAGAATGTACAGGTTTTGCAGTATGCTTTTTTACTAAATTCGGAATTAAAATTTCGTTCCAAAAAGCGTCAAACGTAACTTCTTCTTTGATCATCAAACCGTGTTTTACAGCTCTTTTATTTCCCGCGATTCTGTCCTTAGAAATTTTTGGTCGGCATTGCATATTCACTACCGAAAGTGCATCTCTGCGTGTCAATGTTGCTTCTAAAATAAACAATACATATTGTAATTCGTCTGTTGGAAACGGACTGTAGATTGAAGGCAACAACTTTACATGTAATTTTTGAATTTGCTGTGCGTTCAAATACTCCAAAATCAGCTTGAAACATTCCGAAACATCGCGCAATTTTACATCTTCAGTAATGAGCAAACCTCCATACGTTAATCCTTGATGCGAATGCATTGTATGTCCGTCTTGATTTGCAGGAAAAAGTGCAACTAACTTCTCTTTTTTGTAGAGCATCAGCGAATGATCTTTGAAACGATCGTGATGATAGTCCATAAAATCCCGATAGAACAAAAATGTACTATTCTTTGCTTGCGAGACAAAGTTGTCCCACAGCAATTTCGCTTCACTTGTATATTTGGTTAGTGTATAAATTTAGGTTTGGTTTAGAAAAAGTGAATTTACTAATTTTAACGTGAGTTTGGTAAAAGTCGTATGGAAAAATGAACTTTTATCTTTTTTTAATTCTCATTTAGATTACTTTAGAGGTATTCATTCTAACTATAAAAACACATTCATATCGAAACGGAAGACACAAACGCCAATTTCACTGTAGCCATAAAGTGGTGGGAAAGAAAACGATGGATTTACAATGTAATCACTATTCTTGGAGGAATATTGGTGTTGTTCATGAGAAGTGATGTCCCAAATGGAATCTCACCTTATAACGACTACATTATTATACTGTTTTGGTTATTCGGAGCCAATATCTTCTATACGTTTGGTTGGGCGTTAGAATTTCTTTTAAACTATTATTTAAAACTATCTTTTTGGAAGCATGACACACGACGTATATTTTTTGTTTTAGGTACTATATTTTCTTTTATTTGGATGTTTTTATTGACAAGTGGAATAAATTAAAAGTTCTCTGTAGTCTATACGAAAAATAAACAATACAATGAATTTCTGTATATTTGTTAGTATATTACTTCATCATTATGGGAGCTATAGAATTAAGAAATAAAATTATTCAACTTTTAAGTACTGATAACGAAAGTTATTTGAGAACTGTGTTTGAGTTTGCTGAAAAGGAAAAAGAAAACACTTCACATGATGATATTGTTGCACACACCGTTCAAGGTGAAGCACTGACCAAAGCTATGTATATTGAAAAAGTGAAAGCTGCTGAAGCATCTGTGAAAGCTGGAAATTTCACCACTGTGGAAGATTTAGAAAAAGAAGCTGAAAACTGGTAAATATCAGATACTAAGATTACTGTAGTTTGGTCTGATGAAGCTAAAGCAGACTTAAAGTTTATCTACAAAAGAATACTTCATAGAACAAAATCGTTAGCCAATTCTAAAAATGTCCAAAGAGATATTATTGAAGCGAGCAAACATATTCGATATACAAAACAATATCAAGTAGATGAATTTTTAGGAGAACCGTATAGAAGAATAATTGTTAGGCATTTTAAGATTATTTATGTTTCCAAGGATGAAAATTCTATAAGTATTTTAAAGATTTTTGACACGCACAGGCATCCTAATAAAATGAAAGATATTAAATAAAGTAGTGTATATTTTATTTCTCAACTTCCTCAAAAACCACCTTTCCATCCGCGTCAATGTATTTGTATACACTTCCCAAAATTCCATTGGTAATGATAGAATAACTTTCGTCTGCTTCCCTATTTTCCAACAATGCTTCGTTATCGCCCAAATAGGCAAACACCGTTCGAAAGAGGTTAACAGGTGTTTTGAGTTGCACATCATAACTTGGTGCTTGTTTGTTAGGCCATTTAATTGCTAATGCTGCTGAAAATCCTGAGTAGACGAGTTTTTCGTCAGTTTGTTTTTGAAAGAGTTGTTTGGTGTAATCAAATCCTACGTAACCGCCATGATCAGCCGCAATGACAATCAAACTGTTGGGATCGTTTTGTATGATAACTTCTGTGATTTCTTTGAGCCATTCGTTGGCTTTTTTCACTTGCGTGAGATAGTTCTCGCGTTCCGTTGCTATTCCTTTTGAAGCAGATTTGAAGGTAGAAATATGTCCTGGTAGAATTTTTTCAATGAAATAAAAACTGCGTTTTCCTTCTTGCTTTTTGATGGTTTCCGCTAAGGGTTGAATCATTTCTTTGCGAAAGCCAAACGCGCCAATTCCAAACCACGGCACTTCGTCCATAGAAAAGTTGCAAAAATCGTAGTGAATTTCTGGTCGGTTCAATAATACGTATGGATTTTCTATGAACAGAAAGGTTTCGTAGTTGTTATTTTTTAAGGTTTCAATCACAGGATTTTTCCCCGCAATGACTTCGCGCGCGCCAAATAATTGTTCGCCTTTGTAATGCTGTTTCATGGAAAACATGGAACCGTTTGACAATATTGTGGAGGTATAATTGCTACGAAAATCTTTGTACAGTTTGAATCCGCTGTCTTGCAAATAGGCTTCAAATTCGCCATTTTGAAAGGTGTACGGATCGCTTCCCAATTGCTCAAAATTGACATAGCCATCTGGCTGAATGACATAGATATTGGGAAACTGAGTAAATTCAGTTTGTACAACTTCTTCTGGAAAAGTTCGCCATTCGTCACTATCAAACATTGCTCTGTACAATGTCGGAATCATGGTCGCAAACGCCACAAACGCCATGATGAATTGCAAGACGATAATTTTTTTGTATTGCTTTCTGAGAACAATCGCGAGCAGCGCACAAATAACAACCGTTGCCAACATCATTTTTTTATGCTGAAAACTGTAAATTCTTCCCACAAAATAAAATCCAAAAAACACCGCATTCAAGACAGGTAACAAATATTGTTGAAATTTATTGGGGAATTTGAGTCGCTTTGCCAATTCCCAAGAAACCACAAAAACCAAGATAGGAACTACCATATACGCACAGAATACTACTGCCAATTGAAACCACGAATTGACCAACATATAGTTTGACGCAAATACGTATACGAACGAATACAAACCTGCTGCAATGGCAAAAATGATTGGATATTCTTCGTGACTTTCTACAAAGTTTTCTATGTTTTTTCTGAGTCTTGACACTTTATTTTTTCTTAAATAGATAGAGTACGCGTTCGGAATCTGTGATGTTTTTTTTGGCTACCAATTCAAAATATTCGGAATAGCTTTTTTCAAAATTTTCTATGTTGTAATGACCAAATTGTTCTTTGAACTCTGCTTTTGCATTGAGTAAACGCGTTGCATACGAATCGGCACGTTTTGGGAATTCAATGATGAGGTTTTTGGAAAATGTAGCAAAGAATGCTGCAGAATTCGCAAACGGCACATTTCCTGTCAACGATATGTGATGAATCAACGCCAGCGCCAATGTTGCTTCGGGCTGAAACGCTTTTACACGTTCGATAAACGAAGAACGTTCCGTGTTTTGGAAACCGATTGCTGCGGCAGGATTCAATAAATCAATCACAAAAGGCAAC